>JAHQWX010000048.1 GCA_029856375.1 Promethearchaeia archaeon
CTCATTTAGCATTAAGTCTCGTTCTCTTGGGGATAATAAAAAGTCAATCACCCTAGTTGTAGTTTACCATCGTTCAGCTTCTTGGATCTCGGTGCCTACGCGAGCATTTACTTTATCGTTTGAATTGATAATACCTTTGGAGATATAATCGTCCCAAAATTTTGTTCCTGAAAAAACCTCAACAACATTAAAGAATGGAACATCGATATCGGAATTGACCGCAAAATTTATCGTATTTCTAACCTCATCTAATGTTTCTGTTGGTGCTCCAAGCATAAATAATCCAACAATAAGATCGATTTTAGCTTTGCGCGATTTACGAATTGCCTCGTTGAATTGAGTTACCTTAGTTCGTTTATTGTAAATTTCAAGTATCCTTTGATTTGCGCTTTCAAATCCGTACCATATCGATTTACAACCAGCTTTTCTCATCCAATTCAACATGTCGTGAGAAGTTTGGTCAACTCGACCATCAGTATGCCAATTGATATCAATTTTTTCTTTCTTAATTAATTGGCAGATCTTTATCGTTCTTTTAGGTAATAGAGTGAAATTGTCGTCGACAAAGTTGAGTTGCGTGTATCCTTGCCCTTCTATTAATAGCATCTCCTCTACAATATTTTCAGGACTCCTTTGTCTAAATCGGCGTTTCGCAAATTTAGTACACGCACAATACGAACAATTAAATGGACAGCCTCGAGAAGAGATGATCGAGGTAAGCTTTGATTTTGAGAATTCAAAACCTGAAAAATTCCATCTATAATCAAAATCTATTAAGGTTCTATCGGGGAAAGGAAGGGCATCCAAGTCTGTTATTAAAGGAGCATCTGGAGTAAATACCAATTTTTTATTTGAATCTTGAAACGCAAGACCATTAATATGATTTGGCAGTTTATTATCGTTTTTATCTAAAAATTCACATAATTCCAAGAAAGTATATTCACCTTCTCCTCTCACGCAATAATCAATGTAATCGCCATATTTGCGAAAGATATTTTCTGCTTCCATAGTAGGGTGATAATGCCCTAGGACAATTTTTATCGAGGGATTCCAGCTTTTTATAGCTTTTACGAGATTTATCGCGGGGAGAAATGCTACTGTAAAAACGCTTATCCCCACAATGTCGGGTTTTACCCTTTTTAACCAATTTAATACTTCATTTTTTCTATAAAATTTTGCTGCCGCGTCTAATATATCAACAGTAAATCCATTCTCTTTTAATATGGTTCCTAAATATAAAATACCTAATGGAACCCATGGAGTGTATATTTTCGTTTCTAAGCTTGGATTAATCAGCGCAATTTTCAAATTAATATTTCACTCTTCGACCATAATCGTTTATTTATTATAAATTTCAAAATATTGGTTGATCTTCAGTAGTAAATTTCCCAAAACCTGACAACCTTAAATTTCTTAATCTTACAATCGTCCTTGCTCCAGTCCTAAAATGTTTCAAGAAATTTAAACCAACTTTTCGCTTATACGAACTTAGCAGCATACTTGGGAGCATCTTTAGCATCCATCCAATTCTTTTAAACGATATGTATTCCCTATAAGTTTGGGTAATCATATCCAATATACGCTTTCTCTGTTCCGCCGTGTGAGTTAAATCTATAACTCTCGTTGAAGATTCCCACCTATCATTCTCGTTAATAAGCCCCCTTGACACCAAATCGTCCCACATTGGGATTCCTGGCCAAGTTTCAACTATATTTAAAAAGAAATAATCCACGCCCGAATTCAATGCAAATCGAATAGTATTTTTACATTCCGATAAAGTTTCAAACGGAGCTCCAATCATAAACAACCCAATTATGAAGTCTATTTTGGCGCTTTTCGCTATTTTGATTGCTTTGAGTGATTGTTCGGGAGTGATTCTTTTGTTATAATAATTAAGAATTCTCTGATTAGCGCTCTCAACTCCAAAACAAATCGATTTGCACCCGGCTAAAGCCATTTCTTCAAGTAATTCCTTCGTGACTTGATCTACTCGCATTTCAACATGCCAATTAACATCAAGATTCTCTTTTTTTAGTAATTTACAAAATTTTGATACATTCTTGAGATTAAACGAAAAATTATCGTCTACAAAAGCAACTTCAGAATATCCTTTTGAAGTTAAATACGAGAATTCCTCAACCAGACGCTCAGGAGATTTGGATCTATATTGTCTATTTGAAAATTTAGACACGGCGCAATAAGTACAACTGTGAGGACAGCCCCGAGTAAAAAATGTGGTTGTAAATTTTGAATCCATTAATTCGATTCCGGCTAGATTCTGATGATAAGGAATCTTAAGAAAGGAACGATCGGGAAAAGGTAATTCGTCTAAATTCTTATTTACTGGATAATCGGGATTGTGCTTAATATTACCATTAAATTTATAACTTATCCCAAGGATGTCAGTAGGTTCGAGATTGGGATCATTTTCGAGATAATTGATTAAATTAGAAAAAATATATTCGTTTTCGCCTCGAACGCAATAATCTACGAGAACATTATACTTTTTAAGAATTTTTTCAGCACAAAAAGTTGGATGGTAATGTCCCAAAACAATTTTTAAGTTCGGATTCCATTTTTTTGCCATCTGGGATATTTTAATGGAAGATAAAAAGCCCACAGTCATGGCAGAAATTCCAAGAACTTCTGGGTCTACCTTTTTTATCCACTCTAATACCTTATCAAAACCATAACCGTTTGAGGCTTGGTCTAATAATCTAACCTGATGACCTTGGTTTTTTAAAATGGTCCCTAATAATAAAATGCCTAACGGAGGCCATTTTTGCCCATAAAAATGTTCATTTTCTTCTAATATGGGATTGGGATTGATTAGCGCAATTTTCAACTTTACTATTCACTTTTTTGATTCGTGTCTAAAATAAATCAGGTGGATTATTGATTAATTTAAAAAAGGTATCAACATCATGATAATTTAAATGACTTAAAATCATTTCTCGCCTATATCCATTCTTTAGCGTTCGTAAAAACGCTTTAATTAAATATTTGGGTCTAAAGAAATTTATGTGAAATTGTTCTTTAATGATTTTAAAAATGACTTCGCGTTTCATTTTTGCTTCAGGTAAATCAATAAGATCTACTCCTGTCTCCCAATATTGTTCTTCATTAATCATATTATTTTTGATTAGATCTTTAAAAATCTGGGTTCCGGGTAATGCGCGAGTAAATATTATATGAGGGAAATCAATATCAAGTTTTGAAATAAATTTAAGCGTATTAATCGCTTCTTCGTATGTCTCATCAAGTCCGCCTATCATAAATGAACCAACAAGTGTAGCAAAACCAGCCTTACGTGCGTTTTTTACAGCAACACTACTCATTTGTGGTGTAATTTTTTTATTATAATAATTCAATATTCTTTGAGAACTGCTTTCTATCCCCAACATAAGGATTTCAAAATTTGCTTTTTTCATAGTTCTCAATAAATTTAGGGAACTATTATTAACTCTGCTATCACAAATAAATGCTATATCTAGTTTTTCTTTCCTAATTTTCGCACATAATTCGATTATTCGTTTTTGATTTAAAGTAAAATTGTCATCGACAAAGAGAATTTCTTGATACCCTTGATCGGCTAATTCGCAAATTTCTTGAACAATATTGTCTGGGGATCGGGTTCTCCAATTACCTTGAGAGAACGCTGTGCATCCACAGAAAGTGCATGAAAATGGGCATCCTCGGGAAGAAACCATTGTAGTAAATTTGCGTTTCGTAACATTTATTCCTCCAATTCGATTCTTATAGATATCAGGACATAATTCTCGGTTAGGAAAGGGCAATAAATCGAGGCCCTTTATTAATTTACGATTTTCGTTCTCTTTAATAGTACCATTAATTTGAAACGTGATTCCATTTACACTATGGAGATCCTTATTTAATTCTATTGCATCAATTACTTCTTTAAAAGTTGTCTCACCCTCCCCTCTTACGCAGATATCCACCCAATTATATTTTTTCAAGATGTCTTTTGCGTAGAAAGTTGCTAAATAGTTCCCAAAAACTATTTTTAGATTTGGATTCGAAGTTTTTAACGCTTTAGATATTAACTTAGCGTTTTCAAAAGATGCACAGACAATTGAAAAACCTACTACATCTGGATCTCCATTAATAACCCATTGAATTACCTCGCTATTCTTATAATTTAGAGCGGCTTGGTCTAATATTGAAACTTTATGACCAGTACCTCTCAAGGCGGCTGCAAGATACATCAATCCCAAAGGAGGTGCAGATGCATAAAAGAGCGTTTCCTTTTGGTCACTAGATAATTTTGAAGGTGCGGGATTGATAAGATAGATTTTCATTTAATTTTCAATTCTTTATTAACGCGAATACTTATATTTTTATCTTTATCTAGTTCAGAAGGATTTATGTAAAATATTGATAATTGTAGCTAAAAAGCAACAATAACATATTCCTAAAATTAGCTAGCTTATGAAGTGTTACTTATACTTCAACAAATAGGAAAGAATTTGAATTAAACTTGATTAAAAATATAATGGGTTTCAAAAAGTAGAAGAGAATTATTATAATATCTTTTGTAGTATGCTCTTTAACTCGTTTCTTTCCTCTTGTGAAAGATCTTTAAAGTCTTGACCTTTCCGGTTAAAACAATTTGGTGGGATATCATCAAAAAGGGCAAGCGTTATGATGAGGGAATTTGTAATAATTGGGCCGAAGCTCTCCAGTTTTTTTACTTCTCTTGCCTCTCCCAAGTTTTTCATAAGACCGATTATATTCCTATTTTTCCAAATTTCTTTTTGTCGGTTATCTCTCGACCGGTCTGAAAACGATTGAAGAATTCGGTCGTAATAATGATCTTCTGCTAAAACCTGAAACTTTTTCAACTGTGAAAAATACCCCTTAACCCTATTAAACTCCCTACGGAAATAAAACCCAAATTTCCTCTAACAAAAATAAAATATCGATATTGATTAATAAAACTTACGTTCTCGCTTCAATGTCTGTACCAGCAAAACAAACAAATATTTTGTGTAAACAAATGAATTAAAGCTCTATTTGCCTATGCAAGTACGAGAAACTCAAAATTAAAAAAAACAATTAAAATCCACTAACTAAGTTGGGTAAAAATTGTATGTTTGGAAACTTATATCGGTAGGCATCGATATGTCACATAACAAATAATTAATATTAGATAATTTATTTAATTTAAAAATCTAATAAAATATAATACATTACAATAATATCGGAGTAGGCTGCCTTATTCCCGGCTTAAGGATTAATCAATGGTTTAGGTATCTCAAGAATTTTTTCAAAAACAATGTTCTAAAAATACCTTCTCCTTATAGCGCTCAGATCGAAATTACTTTAAAATGCAATTCGACTTGCACTTTTTGCCTTTACCATTCAATACCGAAAAACCGATTGGGTCAGGACATGACCACCGACCAAATAAAAGGCATTATTGACGAATTCAATAAATTAGGCGTTAATTCTGTTTCATTTACGGGAGGAGAGCCAACATTAAGGAAAGATTTACCAGAACTCGTGGACTACGCTGGAATCAACTACTCTTTTTACACTGGATTTGCTACAAACGGTTATCTTTTGCCAAACTTATTTAAAGAGAACCGTTTCGAGGGATTAGATTATATTTTGGTCTCGCTCGACTTTCCAAACGCTAAAAAACACGATAATTATCGAGGAATAAATTGTTTTAATAACGCGATTAAGGGAATAAAAATGGCAGAAAAAAGAGGGATAAAGGTAATCATAAGTACCGTCGTAATGAAGGATAACATAGATTTAATGGAGGACATGGTTTCTTTCGCTAATAATTTAAATTGCACTATAGAGATCTTGCCGGTAGAGAATATTGTACGATATATCGATGGAATCCCTCACAAGATTGAAAAAATCGACGATTTCATCCCCAACATACGAGCTTGGGGCGATAAAGTCTTAGAATTAAGGCAGAAATACAATAACATGGTTACTGACCTCTATACCGTATTAATTATTGAAGAGGGTGGATTTGGTGGCGTTCCAAAACACCAAGATTATCTGAGATGCCATGTCGCAGGGGCTTACGTGTTTGTAAGGCAAGACGGTAAAATTGATTTCCCGTGTAAATTACACCCAGTTAAAAGTTTTGACGCGTTAAAAATCCCCTTATCGAAAATCTTTCGTTCTCAGGAAGCGCGGGAAATAATGCAAATGCACGACAACTACGATTTCTGCGATGGCTGTAGACTCGGCTGCGCGATTGCAACCTCTATACCGACAAGTCTTAATATGTTATACGAGAAGTATATCTCTGCTTTTTTTAAGGGGAATTTGAGGTAAAATTAATTGCTAAACTTTAATTTGCATTTTAATTTATTTTACTAAGTGATTAGAACATATGGCTCACGAAGATATTATACTGCAAGTCGTTATCATTACAATAGTGGTATATTTTGCTAGAATGGCCTTTAATAAATTTTTTGGGTTAAGTGGCTCCGAAAGGCGAGATCTTATGCAAAAATCAATGGATTTACAAAAGAACTTAAACGAAGCAATGGGAGATCCAAACGAAGTGGAAAGGTTGCAAAAAGAAGCTATGGAATTAATGCAGCAGATGCTTAAAAAGCAAATGATACCAATGTGTATTTCTTGCATCACCTTTCTTGTGTTATGGGCAATATTAGGAATTGTTTACATGGATTTTTCGGCGAATTCGGGTTTATTACCGTTTCCAGTTTTATTTTTTGGAGATGGATGGGAAGGTTTATATGTGTTAACATCTTTTAGTCTCGTTGGAATTTCGTTTTTAATTAGGTACATCTATAAAAAAGCGAAAGGAATCGAATCAGGACCGGGACTTCTCAGCATGCTAAGCGCTGGAGCGGGACAGAGCGCTTCCCAGAGTCTTATGTTTTCAACAGCTCCATCCGCAAGTAGTGATGATGTCGAAGAGGATAAAAAAAGTGACGCGTGGAAAGAAAAATTAAAGAAATGATATTTGAAAAAAAATGGACAGAAGGCTAAAATATCTATTAATTGCCATAGGCATTGCAGTTGGGATATTCCTTATTTTTTATATCGACATCACTCTCTTACCTTACTTCATATTTGTACCGTTTTGCTTGTGTAGCCCCGGAAATCGAGCGAGAAGAGAGAACGAGAGAGCCCAGCAAGAGAGAGCTCGACTTCAAGGTGAACCAAGAGCAATTGAAAGGGAGACCGAGACTCTTATAGAAGAGGAGGAAGAAGAAGCTGCAGAAGATTCGGTCATCCCAACGAAGGATGGCGCTAGAATATGTTCCAATTGTGGAAGTTTAGTTGAGCAGGAAAACTTAAGATTTTGTCCATATTGTGGAAAAAAAATGTAACAAAAAGAATGGGCGATTATATGGAAGAGAAAAGCGATAATATCAGAAGACAAATGATATATTATTTCGTCTTTGCAGCACTAATGATTTTACTAAATTATATCATTCAGAAAATCAACCAATTGTGGATCGCACCAATGGGGTGTTCAAATTTCGGCCATATCGATTTAATTCAAACCTTATATTGTTCTTTAGAACCGTTTAATATGCCCGAATTAATCGGATCAATTATAGCGGTGGGAATCACTTATATTGTTAAATTCTTTCTCGATAAATTTATCGTTTTTAAGAAAAAAAGCATGGAAATAAAGGAAACCTCCCAGCAATTTGTTAAGTATTTCTTATTTGCTATACTAACAACGGTCGAAAACATTGGAATTCAGTTTATTTTTACCAATTTCATTGGTACTCCTCTTGAAATTAGCTTTATAATTGCGTTATCAATTGGATACCTGACGAAATTTTACTTGGATAAAAAATATGTTTTTGTTGATAGAGATAGAGAAATATCCAACGAAGAATAAAGAATATTCGAATATCTGTGCGTTTATGTTAGAGGAAAATAAAGTTTTTTTAGCGGATGTTCTTTACTAATCGTTCTATTGCCGAAGGTACTTCTTGAATTTAGGGAAATCATGGCGTCAACAATAGCAGCGGCGGGAAAAATATATTCTGCTTTTTTTAAAGAGCCATATATTATGTAATCAGCACCCATTGCTTGAGCTATAGCAACTCCAGCAGCTTCACACGATTTTTTGTAATCTCCGGTAAAGGTTTTGTTTTTTAAACACCATCTCCCAATTATTCCTACAGGTGCTGTTCCTGTTGGAAAACCAAACTCTTGTTTTAGGTCATATATGCCCCTAGAAGCAATGCCTATTGTGGGAACTTCAAATATACTTGTAAAAAGCAAAATATTCTCAATACCTGCTCTTTTGGATTTCTCAATTAAACCTGCTTGCTCGTTATTTCCATGTAATATAGATAACATCCCTTTGACGGTTGGATTTCTCGGATTTAGCGATTGTATTAGGGCAGATTTAATTTTATAGTTTCGTATAGCGATTATCTCGTTTTCCATTAGCGTATAATTTATTGAATTGTAGATTACCCTATTACTCAATCCAATCTCTTGTGCGTATTTTAAGAGATTAATTCTAATCTCAACTGAAGGGACATTTAATAAAAAGGGCTCGTTAGTTAAATTAGCAACGAAATCAACATATTTTTGAAGGGCAAGCTCGTGAGTACCATAAATATCTAACATACAAGGATTTCCGCTTTTATCAGCAAGTTCTTTCTGCAAACAAATTAATTTTTCAGCCTCTTCCTTGTTAAAAACTCCTAGTTTTTCATTTTCTACTAGTTTCTCTCCTTTATTAAAAATGCTCCCAATTAGAACCGTAGGATTTTCGCCAACTTGTCCCCCGAACTTAATCCCAGAAATACTCACAGTTTCTTGTTCTTTCTTAAATTCCAACATAATTTTAATTCACTTCCCGTACATAAAAAAAAAATTCTATATTAATCGTGATAAATTAAACGAATTTTAAACAGGTAATAATCATAATCTAAATATGTTCGTCTATAGATTTGTATAGACAATCATTAATTAAACATGTTTTTAATTTTATCGAAGTTATCGATAATTTCGACGATTGAATTAAATAAAAAGTCGGGTTTAAGTTCTTCTAATTTCTCTTTAGTTGCATATCCAGATAAAACTCCGATAGTTATGCATCCCGCGTTTTTACCCATTCCTACATCTGCTTGCATATCCCCTACCATTATGAGATTCTTAACCGGTACATTTAAAATTTTTGAAACCATTAGTAATTGGTCGGGATGAGGCTTTATCTTTTCAACCTTGTCTCGCGTGATTATTTTTCCATCGAATCTTTTGCGAAGTTTGGGATAATTTGATAGTCGGTCGTCTGCCTCTCTTTTGGAACAAGTCGTAGCGATTGCGTATGGTATTGATTTAGCATCCAAAAAGTCGAAT
>JAHQWX010000049.1 GCA_029856375.1 Promethearchaeia archaeon
TGCAGAATACCAAACTCACTCTGGAACCTATTATTTTTAAGTTTTGCTCTAGGTACATTTTCTCTCCGGCCTCAACCTCCCTTCTAACGACGACATCCCTTCTTTTTTCCGCATATTTATTTGGACTAAACTTCCTTGCGGGGATCCCCATGTAAACCCAACTATCTTCCAGATATTGGTTGAGACTCGTCATACTCATAGCACCTATTAATGTATCTTTTCGAACAATTGTGCCTGGTGCAACAACTGCTTGCCCCCCAACTATTGCTTGATCTTCTAAAATTACTTTCCTAATAATTAAATATTGCCCAACAATCATACTGCTAAGAACAGCCGATCCTTGTCCTATGAAGCATCTCTTTCCAGTTTCTATGAATTCTAAGTCAACCCAGGCATCTAATATAGAATTTGAGAAATTCATTTTCACTCCAAACCAACTAAAACCAATGATATCGACATATGGAATGGGGCAATTACGCATAAACCAAATAACAAATTTTTTTAAAGTTCTCCTGATGCACCAGAATTGGTAATCTCGATCCCCCTTTTTTATGGAAAATATTCCCTCTTTTGGTTTATGTATAAGATTTACAAGAATTAATAGCAGTTTTGTAAATAATAACGAGCTAAAAATAAAAATAAAAATATCTGCTAAAATTACTGCTGGTAATAGCAAATAAAATAGTATTGGTATCCAATAGTAATCTCTCCAAAAAGCGATAAATTGAATAAGAGTTAAGGTTCCACTAAACCAAATTATGGGAAGATATAACCAGAGATATTTCAATGATAATTTTTGAATTGGACTGGTTGTAACAAAATCAACCTTTAATTCATCTATGTTGTTTTTTTTGCTCACTTCTCTAAATCTCCTTCTCTTTTTTTGATTTTTTCTTTAATCCAATTTGTTTCTCGCTAAGACTCGTATATTGCTTCACCCTTTTAGTAAATAACTTTCGACCCGGAATTCCTAAATAATAATTATTATTTTTCAAGTGATCTTGTTTAGTAAAACCAGAATTCGGAAAGATTGCCACATTATCACCTACTTTTACTCCTGGAGCTAAACAACTGAGTCCGGTCATGGTAACATTATCTCCAATATTTATTGTAAATAATTGCACATTACCACGGATTCCTTCAACTAAATGGCTAGTAATAATTGAGTTTAAGCCGAAATAACAATTTTCTCCACTATTAACATATTTATCCCCTGTTACTTGCTCTTCAAATGTTGAGCCTTTTCCCATTCGATTTACGCCAATAAAATTAAATAATTTAATTGTGAGCCAAGGAAATGGACTTTTTAAGATTGCCCATTTGGGATATTTAATAATAAAGGATCTTACATGATAAAATTTTAAAGATTTGCTCGATACCTCCCTCGGTATTATCCCATCTTTGAAAGGCTCTTTTTTTTCGGTGTAGCTGATGAACAATCTTAAAATTATTGCAACCAAAAACAAATGGAGTAAATAACATCCAATTAGAACTAGAGGAGAAAGCAATAATGTAATTAATGACATTTGATTTAAAAACAGGTCAAGGAAGTTTGGAACATTCAATACATAGGGTATAAAGGAATATCTAAGGAACGTAAAGAATAAGAAAGCTGGGACGCCCATTGAGATTAAATAAGACGAGAATATAAAATAAATATAATAATTTGCACTATGATACTTTCTTCTACTTTCTATTATTTTGTTTTCCATTTTTTTAAAATTTAGTTAGATAATAAATTAAATATTTTGTTTTTACTAAAAATAATTATATTTTTGTCGGATGTTGAAATTAACTTATCTGCTTTTCCCGGTTTCATTACTAATTTATATGAAGGCAATATAATATCGGGGTATTCCTACATTTTTTCTATAACCGATTAAAAATGAAATTTATACGAAAAAAAAAAGGTTTTAGATCGGCGAATAGTTTTGAAGGATATAAATGGATTAGACGAGATGGAGGCTTACGAACAAATCATATCTTTCTTGGAAAAGAAAGATAATAACCGCCAACAAGTTGAAGTCTGGGAAGACACGAGTTACGTTAACTTGATGCAACTTTTAAAGAGCGGACAGGAATACAAGGATTTATATAAGGACTATAGTTCCTCCAATCAATTTAAAGGCGAAATTGAGAATAGAATTTCTGCAAATAGAAACATAAAAGATTTAATCACATATCTTGAGAAAGAAATGAAAAAGGCCGCAGACGATTTGAGGTTTGAGGACGCAGCGTTTCTTCGAGATAAAATTCGTGATTTAAAAATTAAAACAAACCAGAAATTAGTCGAAAATGCGATAATTCTTATGCTGTCATTATGTCATGATATGCCGCCCGATAGGTTCAATAGTATTGGGAAGGATATTAAGCAACTTGACGAAGAAGAACGGGATGATTTAGTAGACACACTTAAGAAAGAGTTTTCTTTATTACGTTGAAACTTTGAAAATTGGTAATAATCCAAATTTTAAGCGCTTAATTTCCAAATCTGTAAATATTTTTATCAACTATTCGATAGGTTTATAATTTAGGTCTTAGACTATAATGTGGAGATGTAGTAATTATTCTTATAACATCATTTAGTTAATAAGAATTGATGTTTTGCAGAGGAATGAACTTGAGAAGTAGTCAAATTACTAATGAGGATGAAGCATACGACCAAATACTAGAATTTTTTCATAGAAAAGACCGTAATCCGTTTTTAACTGAAATCTGGAAAGATCAAACTTATGTTAACTTGATGAATTTTTTAGAGCAAAACCTGGAAAATCATGTAAGATCGAAAAATTACAAATTGGTGCAGAACGCCATAATTCTAATTCTTTCGCTATTTCATAATTTACCTCCCGATCGTTTTAATGATGTTGGAAGGGATGTTCACTCTATGAGTAAACAAGAAAAATTCAATGTTCTCTCAATGCTTAAAGAAGAATTTTTAGATTAATTAAAAAATTGTTTCTACTTATTTTTCTTATTGGAAAATGTCGAAAGTACGATATAAGTTCAAATGTGTTTTTTGCGGTAACTGCTGTTCAGATAAAGGTACAATCGTTAATTTAACATATTTAGACATTTTACGGATCGTAAGAGGCTTAAACTTATCAGAGCATGAAATTTTAGAATTATTAGGATTTTTTGTTTTCTCAAGCGATCTTTCAGAAGAAACTTTGCAAAAAATGGTAATCCCTCCAATAACAACTTTAAAAGGAAAAGCATTTGTTGGGCTATTAAAAAATGTTGAAGGTGCTTGTATTTTCTTAAAGGATAACCTTTGTAAAATATATAATCTACGACCAATGTTTTGTCGGTCGTTTCCCTTCTCATTCAAAACAAAGGATATAGATCCTATGGATAAAAAGGTAGAAATTCACATGTATTACACCTCAAAAGCGCTAGAGTATTGTAAAGGCATTTCAGACGATGCCCCATATATAAATAACAAGAAATGGATAAAAATCGGGAATAAAATCACTAAAGAATTGCAAGAGAACGCTCAATTTATCGAGATATGGAATATGAATGTAGAAAAGGGGCGAATCCAACCCACAGCAAAAAATTTTATTAAGATGATTTTCCGATACGATAAAAAATAAAAAAATGAAAGGATTAGAAATTAAAGATGGGGGAACTGGGATAAAGCTAACAAAGTCCAAAATAACATTCTGACTTCTAATTTAAAACCAAGATCGTCGAGAGACCAATTCAGTTTCGTAGTTTTCTCGGGATTATAAAAAAAATTTCCCTCATTTTTAATGTAATGTATCATTTTCTCGATTTTATCGTTAATAGTTTCGTCGATATCTAACATCGAAGCGATTAATAAAAATTTGGAGGTATCTGTAAGATTATTATTGATGGATCCATCGTTTAAAATGTTTTTTTCGAGTTCAATCAGAAAATCAGGAGTGTATGAGTTAAAATCAATTTTTCCATCAATAATTTTTAGCGAAATAAGTTTATCGAAGAGATCAATACTTGGGTAATAATTTTCTTCGAGCGAATTTAAATCGAATTTTGATAAAGTAGATCCAATATTGGGATATTTGTCAATAGTAACGCCATTTTTTTCAAGAACTCGTAGCGTGAGTAGAGAATAGGTATTTAAATGTAATTTCCATGGTATAAAATCTTCTAATTCATCTTTAAGAAAAGATTTGATTTTATTAATATCGACAGCCTTTTTGGATAATAGATTGAAGACAGAAAAAATTGCGGTTCCAAAAAACACGCTCAATGGATCTGGTAATACATCGGGTGCCTCACTAAAAACTCTCTCGTACATGAAGTTTTGCAATTTCTTTGCGATTTCTTCGCTTGAATAAGGTATTCCCTCTCCCATCATTTTTAAGCAAGCAATATAATAATAAAATGTTTCTAAGTCTTGTAACTCTCGAGTATTAATCTTGAGAAAATTTTCCTTGATAATATTAATACCATTTTTTATGGACGTAGGAAGCTCCGGAAACGCTCCAAAATATTCTAAAAAGCTTTCCTTTTCCTCAACTGGTGGTTTAATTTCAATTGGTTTTGAAATTTCGGTGCTTTTTTCTAATCCTTCAATAAAAGAGATGTCTTCAGTTAGTCTTTGACTAATTTTATCCAAGAGGATTGAAGTATCATCTTCAGCTGTCACTTTTTTTTCTTCAATAATTTTAACTGATTCTTCTTTTTGAAGCTTAATTTGGTCTAAAATATCTAATTCTTTTATCTCTACTTTAGGCGTGGGTTTTGGGGGCTCTTTTTTCGTTACCTTAATTGGCTTAACTTCAGGAATTTTCACTGTTTTAAGATTTGGTTCAACCTCAATCTCTGGTTTTGCTACCAACTCTGTAATTTTCGTCATTGGCGGTATCTTCAGCTTTTTACCGCTAAGTTGACTTTTAATTTTTGGTGTAATATGAGTGATTTCAAAATCATCAAGCCTGTTCACAAAACCTCGTGGGAGTAAATCAAAAAGGTCAAGATTTGAAATAGTCTCTTTATCCTCGTTAGTCAAATATTTGACAATGATATCGATTAAAAAGAATTCAATTATGGGTTTTATATTTGTATTGAAAGTCTCACCGTAAGTTTTAAGAGAATCATTCTTTTCTTTAATACTATCTAAAAAATTAGTAATTTCGTCTTGCATTTGGTCTTTTGACACGCCAATTGTTCTTAATCCAAGCGAGGCTACATTTAATATGTTTTCAATATTTTTCTTATAGGTTTTTAAATTGTCGTATTTCGTATCAAAGTCCATATCGACTTTTCGATCTTCGAAAACATCGTCAAGATATTCGTAGAACTTAGTAAAATAATATAAAATATCTTTACCTAAGACAGATTGCAACACATCAAAAAAATTATCTATGCTTTCCATTTTAATTTCAAAGAATTTGGTAAAATTTGAGATTCTCAATAAGAATAATTTTTTTTTACGTATATATTCTTATTTCTTTGAATGTCGAGCATTTATAACGGATTTGCAAAAGATTTTGACTTAAAACGGAAGAATCCTTGGAAATCACTTGTAGAATTTTACAAACTCCTTGCTAACGAAGGTTATACTATTGATGGGACTATCTTAGATGCGGGATGCGGTAATGGACGGAACATGGTTCTTTTTGAAAGTAACGAGAGAACAAATAGAATAATAGGTTTAGATAATTCAACTGAATTATTAAAAATAGCTAAAAACAATCAAAATACCAATAAAAACACCCAGTTTATATTAGCTGATTTGAATTTTCTTCCTTTTCGAAAATCTTCGCTCAATTCTGTTTTTGCTATTGCTTCAATCCATCATTTAGAAAATGAAAAATCACGTTCTGAATTTATTGAGGAGATCTTTCACGATATTTCTGGAGAGGGCTTATTAATACTCACAGTCTGGAGAAAATGGCAAAAAAGGTTTAGAAATCATTTCTTTAAAGATTGGATAAAAAGAAAAATTTCTCGAATATATAAAGAGGATGAAAAAAATAAAGGATTACTCGAATTTGGTGATATATTTATTCCGTGGAAGAAATCCGATGGTCAAGGCGAATCTCAACGCTTCTATCACTTATTTTCTAAAAGAGAAGTTAGAAGTATGATGAAGATATTTTCAGTAAAAAAATTTTCCATTCTTGGCGGCCCAAATAATAAGGATAACTTTTTTATTTGCGCTCAAAAACAAATCTAATGACATTCTATGGATTTCATCATTTCAAATAAGAAAGGTTCGTAATTTGGGAAATATTCACTAACCACTTCGAAGTTAATTTCAATAAACCTCTCAGTTATTTCGCAATAAAATAAGCCATGTAAAATTTTTGATTGGTAATATTTTCTTCTCTTTAATTTCATTTTTTCACCAAACCAATACGTTAATTCGTGGCTTAAGTGCCAAATCGTTTCTTTTTTACTTACAACAACATTAATCGAGTTGTAAATATCGATTGATTTTTGGACTTCTTTAGCGTGGTAATAATCAGTTTTATTTTTTTTTTCCCAAGTTAATTCAATTTTCACGCTCTTACCCCAAACCTCGTCAAATTCGTCAGAAGATTCGAAAAATATTTTGCCATTTTCACTATCTCCTTCAGAACTCAATTCTTGAAACCAAATCGGGGTTTTGTTTATAGCGATTTTAAATTCTTTCTTTATAGTCTGGTAATAATTCTTCTGCATCGCAATTCTTCACTGAAATATTTAATCGAAGATTATTCTTCCAATAATTTCTTCCCTTCTTCAATCCATTTTGCCACTCGTTCCTCTGAACACCCTTTTACTAAAGTAGCGACTTCCTTAGGGTCTTCTTTGCATAGTGTCTCAACATCAGGAATTCCAATTTCTATTAATTTTTTCTCTGTAGAAGGGCCTAACTTCTCTAGAAGTGTTAGTTTTATTGGTTCCTTTTTGGTAGGTTTCTTTACTACCTTTTTAATCTCTTTCTTTTTTGGTTTTATTTCTTTTTCTGGTTCTTCTTTTATTTCATCTACAGGTTCTTCTTTAGGTATAGGCTTCTTTTTTGGCTTTTTGGGTGCCTTCACTTTCTTTTTGAAAGGTTCTCGTTTAGGTTTTTGCTCAATTTCCATTTTTAAGTTATTTAAAAATTCAATATTTTCTTCGTACTCTGTTTTTCGACGATAGTCAATTTTAATTCCAATTGTTTTTAGTTCAATTATAGATTTATTTGATTTCTTTATTTCCTCCAGCGAAAATCCCGTACCCTTCTTAAATTCTTTTTCTCTACTGGGCGATTTTACAATTATATTTAAATCCCTAAGCATATTGTTTCAGCTGCAAAATAAATTAATGTGAATTATTAAATTAAACCTAATTTTTGAAATTTTCCTTTTTGCTTATTAGATTTTTCGATTTTTCAATATTTTATTATGTCCAGGTTTTCTAACTTTTTTAGGATATCTCTTATTTCGCTTTCTAAAGATTCTGTATCTCTCGAAATTTGAAGGGGGGAGTTCTCACCATCGCATAACATGGCAATTTCTACTTCTTCTTTGGTTATCATCCCCATACTCTTTATTCGTTCTAATGCGCTTTTTGCAACAATTAATTTTGGTAAAATTTCAGCAGCGTGTCCACCCATTGATAAAACATCAATATCAGTATCAAAGCTTTCAAATTCGTTTTTATTTGAAGTTGTCCTAAAGTTTTTAAGGTCCCTTTGATGCTTTTTCCAAAACCTCGATCCAATTTTTCTTAAAATTTCGATGAGCCTTTCCTTGTCATCGTCCGCGTCAGATATGGAGCAAAATAAAACTCTGGATAAGGGATGGTAGTAGATGACAATAGTTGAGTCCTCACCGGCAACGATTCGATTCATATCGTTTATCCTTCTCCCTTTTGCCATCGCAAATTGAATATCGTCAATCATGCTATTAACAGCCTGAAAAAATCCAGTTAATAGGTCGGGTTCCAAATTTTTACCCTTACTAAAAGCTTTAAAGGTATTTTCAATCATTAGAATACCGCTATCTCCGTCGACCAAGTAAATTTTATAAATCACATTAATCACATTTATTTCAATAAAGAAATGCCAATCTAACTTATAGATATTAATAAAATAATTTTATATTTTCTCTCTCCATTATTACTTAAAAAATTAATATTGTGGTATAATAATGCGGAAGAGAGAAATTTTTAGTATCTTCTTACTTATAAGTCTTTTCTTCAATTATGGATTGTTATTATATGGGGGCAATGTAAGAGGAGAAGGTAAATTAAGGACCAGCGCTGAATATAATGGGATTTCTCACTGTTCTCTACCCCAAAATGTAACTTTCGAGGTAACTATAAATTTTAGTTTGAGTGCACTCGATTCGGGTGAATACGACTTTTATTTTAAGTTTTCTTTATTCGACAACCGGATTCCTACCGAATACGCTTACACTCCTCCCGGGCAAGTCTCAGATTTATTATATAGTTCCATTGAAGGGAGCGACACTGCGATAACGAGCGAGGAGGACGAATTTGGGAACAATTACCTTTTGTTTAGTCGCACTACCAAGCAAGGTCATCAAGACCCGATAAAAATAAACCAAAAATATCGGATTACTCTAAGCGAAGTTGCGTTCGATAAAACCGTTCCAGACGCGGACATTGGCGAATATAACCCTTCCGACGCGATCCATACGCTGTACTGTCAGGCCGAACAGTTTTACGAAACAAACAACGCTGAATTAATCGAGATATCCAACGATATTTGCAAGGATATAACCAATCCAATCGATAAAGCCGATGCCATTCACGATTGGATAGTTGACAATTTAAATTATTCTCTTCCCGATGATACAGGTGAGGAAAAAGGGGCTTATTGGGCCTACGATAATATGCAGGGTGATTGTAGCGAGTTCTCCGATTTAATGATCACGTTATTGAGAATCCAAGGAATCCCTGCAAGGAAGTGCACGGGATTGATAATAAGCGATATTACTGCAAATAACGAAGCATCTCCAGACTTTTATCCTAGTGTTGGCGATTATTGGATTTTTAGCAGCAATTTTACTAAATCATCTTCTCAACCGAACGCGGGAGTTTCCTATCCTCATTTATTAGCGCACGCGTGGTTGGAGTATTATGTACCCAACATCGGGTGGATTCCAAGCGATCCCACATGGAGCCAGTCTGGCTACGATTATTTCAATAGAATGGATTTTCTCCACTTATTAGGCAATATCGGTGCGTGGTTCGATTACCCTGGTGTCCCTACACCTTATAGCGAGTTTGGGACATTACCGAGCCCTGCTTATGAACCAGAAGCAAGATTTAGATATACAACCATCGTCAGAGTAGAAGTAATTGGATTAAATTTATTGGGTAATATTTTT
>JAHQWX010000050.1 GCA_029856375.1 Promethearchaeia archaeon
CGAATAACGATCGCATCTTAATTGCCCATTGTAAAGACGACGAGCGAATACCATTCCACAACTTACAATTGATTAAAGAAAAATTAGATTTGAGCGAAAAAAATGTCATAGCATACGAGACTGGTGGGCATTCGTTTAGGGGGAATAGAGAAAACATCTTTAACGAGGCTATTCGTTTTCTCGAACGCGACTAAGAAATTAATCTTTACCTAATCTGAACATTATTGTTCACGCTATTATGGTCGTCTTCGGAAAAATGGAAACATTTTAATACAATTTTCTCGAATTATATTTAAGAAATTTAAATTATCCATGATAACTTATTAAAAAAGAAAATCTAAACTAGATGAGAATTTATGCCTAAAAACAAATGGAACAAATATCTAAGCATTAATAAATACGAAAATCTCGCTGAAATGGCCCTTGCGACTGTTAAGAAATACGGTAAGAAAGCCGCAATCAGATGGTTCGCAGAAGATGGCGAGTCTATTGAATATAATACTTACGAAGAATTAGGCGGATACATGAAAATGGTGTTCGGTGCCTTGCATTCTCTAGGCTATAGAAACTCCGATCCCATTGCAATTTGTTCAGAAACCCGTCGAGAGTGGGTTTACGCTGATTTAGGTGTTCAAGCTTTAGGTGGGATCACGGTCGCAGTGTACCCAACTTTAAAACCCAAAGAAATTGCGTACATTCTCCAAGATTCTGAAACTAAGTTAATATTCGTCGACACGGAAGAAAATTTAACAAAGATTCTCGCTATCGAGGAGAACTTACCGAATTTAAAAGACATCGTCGTAATTGAGCCGTTTGACGACATGTTCGACAAGGAAAACATTTTCAAGTTCGACGAATTTTTAAGAATTGGGGAATTATACGACAGGGAAAATCCCAAGATTTTTTTCGATTCCGTATTTGCGATTAAAGAGGACGATTTAGCGAGTTTAATCTACACTTCTGGGACAACGGGCGTTCCCAAGGGAGTAATGCTTACCCACAAGAATTTTCTCTCAGACGCGTACCTAGCAATATCGGTTTCGGCAACATTAAGAAAGGGAGAAAAACCGTGGGAAATGGATTTCCTCACGCTTATGCCGTTTGCTCACTCTTTTGGAAGGACAGTTGATTATTACTGCGTTGTATATGTTGGAGCGACGATGAACATCATAGGAAAGTACGACGCAGAAAAAATTAGGAAAGGATTTGAGACCTTCAAACCTAACATAGTAGTTGGAATACCTTACCTTTATCAAAAAATTTACAACATCATCCTAGAAGAGGTGGCATCGATGCCAAAAATGGTCCAAAATGTGTTCAACGCGGCTATAAGAATTGGTAGAGAATATGCAGATTATAAAATAAGGGGCGAAAAACCTCCATTTGGCCTGAGAGTAAAAGCCAGATTAACAAAACTCGTAGGAAAAGTTATTAGGGGCAAATTAGGAGGTCGTTTAAAAATGATGGTTAGCGGTTCTGCAGCAATTTCAGAGGAGTTAATGATTTTTTTCAATGTGTTTGAATTTAATTTGCTGGAAGGTTATGGGCTCACGGAAACTGCGCCTGTGACTCATGTGTTGAGAACTTCTCATAATTCAAATTACCATCCGAAAATTGATAACCCAGTTGACGAATACACCAAATTAGGGAAGATCGGACCGACAGTTGACATTGAGGATAATCCATACGAGCCGGTAGAACATAAACTAACTCCAGAGGGAGAGCTCTTGATTAGAGGGCCGATGGTAATGAAGGGTTATTGGAAAAAGCCAAAAATTACCGAACAAACGATTGATAAGGATGGGTGGTTGTACACTGGAGATTTGGCAGAAATTGACGAAGATGGCTACGCAAGTATTAAAGGGAGAGCGAAGGTTATCATTAAACTAATGACGGGAAAAATGATAAGTCCCGCCGCCGTTGAAAACTTAATCGTGCCCGCTTCTCGGAAGATTGCTCAAATAATTCTCGTAGGCGACGATAGCAGAAAATACTTAACATCTATCATCGTACCGTACCAAGAGCCGTTAAAAGAATACGCTGATCAGAAAAGGATTAAATACGATTCTTTACGCGATTTAATTCACAACAAGGAAGTTCAAAACATCATCAAGCAAGAAGTTCTCGAGTATTGCGAAGAAGTATCTGATTACGCCACTCCAAAGAAGTTTTTGATAAGCTGTAAAGCGTTCGACGCAAGCGAAGATTTCGTCACGCCTACCTATAAGTTCAAACGCAACAAAATTTACAGTAGTTTAAAAGACGACATCGATAGGATGTACGAAACTGACGAAGAATTCGTAGTTGCCGAAAGTCGAGTCACCGATTTCTACGATCAAAGCATGATTATCGCTTGAGCAATATCTATAAAATTTTTCTTTACATCTCTTTTACATAAATAGTTTTATTTATAGCTCTGTAGATTATAATATTAGGTGAAAAAAAATGGGTAAAATACTTATCGTTGGTCCCTCCTCGCAGCTACTTGGCGTCAGAATTGCGAAATTACTTAACATTGACGTGATTACGACTGAAACTAAAAAATTTCCCGATGGAGAGAATTACTTAAGATTAAATATAGACGATGAATCGATTATTGAAGGAAACGATGTTATAATCATTCACACAACCGGTGCGAGCGTCAAGGAAAATCAAAACGCGAGAATAATGGAGCTATTAATGATGATCTCGTCGGTGAAAAGAATGAACGCTAAAAGTATTGCGGTCGTGGTTCCGTATTTAGCCTACGCCAGGCAAGATAAAATATTTAGGCCCGGTGAGAGTAAATTTGCCAACGTTATTGTTAGGATTCTTGATTCGTTTGGAATTGATAAATTTTACACGGTCGACGTTCACGCGCCCGAAACGCTAAACGAATTCTCAATACCGGCAAAAAACCTCGATCCCATGCCCCTTCTCGCTAGTTATATAAAGTCAATGGGACTAAAAGATCCTGTAGTTATAGCTCCTGATAAAGGAGCCGTTGCTCGTTCTGAGCGATTTGCTGAACATATCGGGAACGAAATTAAAGTGCATTACTTTAGCAAGGAGAGGGATGTAAGAACTGGGGAAGTCGAGATGTTTGCCGATGTAGATTTAGCCGGAAAAGACGCTGTTATCGCAGACGATATAATCGCTACTGGTGGGACAATGGCAAACGCAATTAAAATCGCTAAAAAATGCGGTGCGAATAAAATCATCGCCGTTGGCACTCACGCACTACTGCTGGAGAACGCTTCGTACCGAATTTTAAACGCTGGGGCAGACGAGATCATTGGCACCGATTCAATTGAGTCCCCGGTAAGTAAAGTGAGTCTCGCTGAACTTATCGCAAAGGAATTAAAGTGAAGAACTTAAGTCATTTATCACTAATTCCACGATTGTGCGCGTTTTCTTTTGCAATTCTTCGATCGTTCCGTCGTTGTTGATTTTATAATTAGCGTTTTCAATTACATCAAGCAAGCCGTATTTAATTTCCCTATTATCTCGCTCTTTTAAATCGTCAATATTTAGCGAATCGTCTTCTCTTCCCCTTTCCATTAGGCGCTCATGCCTTAGTTTATCGTCGACAACGAAGGCTATTATCGGAAATTTCCAATAATTTCTAAAAATTTCCACTTCGAACATCGATCTCAACCCGTCAATGAATATCACCTTGGTGGGAATAGCTTTTACAATCTCGACCAATCTCCTCGCAACGATGTCTTCTCCAAATTCTTTTCTCAACTCCTTACCGATCAAGCCAAGATTTTCGTCCGTATGAAGCAAATTTCTCGAATCTGCTTCTTGTCTCACGACATTCCCTAAAGTAGCAATCTCTCCTAAATCTAACACGCTTTCCAAAGCAACTGTTTTACCAGCGCCTGGTAGACCAACGAACCCAATAACGATTTTTTCGATCATTAGAAAATCAAGATTAATTTGTCAAGAAATTTGCATAATTCGACAGAATGTGTCGAATATTTAATTTGATCTAATAATTTAAATTACTTATTAGTATTATAATTTTTTTAAGACTATATTAGGCGGAAAGATCGCGATGAGAGCCTGTAATACAAAAATTTTTAACAAGAGGTCCTTATCGCTTGGGCTATTATTGTCTCTATTTATATTTCCGATTCTTTCGCCAATATTTCTACTCTATAAAGCGAAATTACCTAAAATTGACGAATTTAGCGACGATCCACCTTCAGATAAACTAATTGATAGGGAAGAAATTCGTACGCACAGCGACCTCATCGACGGTCCTTATTTAAGAGAAGATTCCAACTCTATTGATTTAAACGGTTCCATATATTTAGCTTTAAACGATTCTTCTTTTTGCAGGACCCTTGAATTCAACATAACCGAGATATCTGAAACGAGAGATTTTATTACAAACGGTGAGTTCGATAACAACATCGATAATTGGGAATTAAACGACCAGAACGATGTTTCACTTTATTGGGATACCCAAAACAAAACAATTGAATTGAACATTACCGGGATCGAGGGAACTCATCTATTAAAGCCAATGGGGAACTGGTCAGGTATCGAATATTTTAATAGTCTTATTAATTGGTCGCTATCTACTAACGCGAGCTCAAATTTTCAGCGTTCTCGTTCGTTCATTTATAGGAAAAGTACTCCATCTTCAATGATGCATCATTATTCGGGAAACAAACATATCGAAGCAAATAGTTCATACTCCTTCATTTACAATGGATCTTCATTAAGTTCGGCGAATCTTTCCATTTGGTATAGGAGAAAAATTGATACAACTCCTGAAATTTATAGCATCGAAGTTAGAGCTTATTTGGTTTTTCCCAATAAAACTTCAATTTTGCTTGAAAATTGGTACGATAAAGATTCAAACTCTCCGGGTAGTGATTTTGATGATGGTGCTTTTTTAAATAAGAAATTCGAAAATCTTGCAAACTACTTTAATGAACAAGGGAATTATACTGTTGTTCTGTGTTCTCGACATAATCTTACTGGTGCTTCAGGGATGAATTCGTATGCTTTTTTCGACGATATTGAATTAGAAATCAATTATACTGCTAAGGATATAAATAAAAGCGATTCAATCGGGTTTTTCGAAACTGTGTATTACAATAGAACGACCTTAAACGATGGAACCCTAAACTTCACCTATCATGTTCCTGAAAAATTCGACCATATCAACCAATCGTTCGTGAATTTGAGCTTTTGGGTAAACAACCAGCGGTATAATGTGAACTCGATGGATAAGATTGAGAACGATACTTGGATCTCGGAATCAATTGATGTGAATAAAGCTCATATAAATGGCTACGATTTAAACATTACATTTGGATTATTCTTCGATGATTCGACCTCGATTTATCCGAACGAGAGCTTCGCAATTTATTTTGACAATATTAGTTTTATTATACCTGCTGGATCTACGCCTATTCAAATAGCGCTGAATTTAAACTCAACGGCGGACGATCAAACCTACGAATTTGAGCAAGGTGCCAACGGAATTGTGTTATCTCTAACTAAATCTAGCGATTACTGGAGAGCGGGAGGGAATTATCAGTTCGATCTGATTACAAACACAACCGGGGTTCAAATAACCATCGTCCTTATTGCGACTATACTTACTTGGAGAGACGTACTAATAATGGAGTCTGAAGAAGTATCAGACCTTTTGAATCAAACGTTCATTTCCATTAATAATCAGATGATCGATACCATGGCTAACATATCGTACGAGTTCGAGTCAAATTCAACGTTTTTAGATATTTTAGATTTAGTGGGTAAGGGAGATGTGAGCACAGCGAGAAAAAAATGTACTCTAATTAGTCCCACTTTTGAAGGTTTCTTCAACTTAGTTATCAATTCTCTAGAGACCTATTTCAATCAAAATAACGACCCAGTTCCAATAGAGAATTACACGAATGTTTTTTCAAGAATGCACGACTTATTTGTAAGCTTAACGCAAAAAAAAGACGATTTACAGCAAATAACTGAACGCTTAACTCAAGAATTATCGGCGTTAGACACGATCCAGACAGAAGAATTAGCTGCTTTCTCGACCAGTTTAGCCACCTTTACCTCAAGCGTGCCTGCAGGGTATCCCATAAACGATATTTTAGATCTTATTGATGTTATTAAACAAAGAATTGTCGACTCGGTAAACTTTCAAAAAGAAATAGTAACGATTCCAGCAATATTAAATTCCCCCCAGATTGGAAGCGTTGATTTGAAAATTATTCCTAATAATATATTTCGAGTTTTAGCTTTATCCGAAGGCGATTTCCCTTTACTATTTCAATACCTTTCAAGCGATGCGGAACCGTTTTTCCAAATAGGATATTCGTCAATTCCAATCACGTATCAAGATTCTCTTACCTCGTATTCGATTAAAGAAATGGTGTTATCCGAACTCGACAAGATACCATTTACTCACATCCAAATACTCTTAGACTATTATTTATGCTGGTACGGAAATAAGTACATTTTAAACAAACTTAATCAATTTCTTGTGGATGGAATTTCAAACTCGTCTAAACTATCCCAATTAGATAAAGATATAGTATGTACCTTCTCGGACTCTACTAATTTCTTACAATCAGGTGAAATTATCTCTCAAAATGTCACAGTTAACAAAAAGAACGCCTTACAGGGAACCACCGAAGGCGTTTTAACCATTAAAAACGAATTTTTTGTGCAAAACGATTCGACTAAGATTACGATCCTAAACGCAATTTGCAAAAAAAGCGTTCAAATCGATCAAAACTCCAGTATTAGCTTAGAAATCCCTTTATTCGCTCAAAATTCAATTTTAAACATGTATTTTTTTGATGCGCTCAACAACGATAAATTAGAAGTCTTGCCAGTTAATCTATATCAAGAAATGGTACATAACGGAGAGCAAATATACAATTACACCGGTCAAATTGAAATTAACGACGAAAAAGGCAATTATCTTTATTTCCCCGAAGAAATATTTTTTAACCTCTCGATTAATTCTGCTACTATAACCATTGAAGTTCCAGTTATAATTGGGATTATTAACGGAGCAAATAATGTACTTAACACCACCAACGTGGGGATCGGCTTCGCAGATTCAATCTTATTCGATCCTTCGCTACTTGAGATTACTCAAAATATCGAAAATAAGACGATCGAAGGAAATTTCGATTATTTTAAAATAAAATTAACTCTCCCTAATCTTCAAACCACCTACTACAAATTAAATCTTTCCTTAAATGCGTTTGAAAACGGAATTAAATTATCAGTTAATGGTATTGGTATTAACATTTTAATAACCGATGTATATACTTTCGAAGTAAAAATATCTTCAGCGATCTTTATCGCCACGCTGATACTGGCAATAATCGCGATTTCAGCTCTATTTATTGTTCGTCTGCAACAAAGATTTTTCATTAAGAATAAAAAATTAGTGAGAAAATTAGAATCGGAAGTATTAAAAGACATAAAGTCTCATAAGGACACGAATAAAATTTAATATAGCTCCAAAACTAAGTAGTGTATATATTTTGAAGAATACCAATTAGATATCTTTCTAACAATGTCTAAAAAAGCAACTGACAAAAAATCAGCAGTCCCTAAAATAAATTCGGAAAACGAAGAGGCTCCAAAGTCTACAAAGGGAAAGGGAGATTCAAAAAAAACACCGACCACGACAGAAACTAAGGTAACTAAAAAGAAAAGTGCAATAGATAAACTCGATTTAGCTAAAATAGACGATATAGATCGCACCGAAATTGAAGTTGAGAAAAAAATAGACCCTTCTTCTCCTTGCGTTTTATCTACGAAAGCCTATCGAAGAATGATGGTGTACGGACTAAGATACGCTAATTTCGACATCAAACCAAAAAATTGGAGGGAGGTATATGGTATTCTGGTGGGAAAAGTGGATAAGAAAGGAGTTTGCCACATACTTGACGCTATTCCTATGGTCGTTGGAGATCGCGCGGGAGTAATATTTGAGACTAAACAATATGTTGATATGGCTCAAATCGATCAATCAATTTTTGAGCGAGCTGTGAACGACCAAACGGGGCAATTCATCTGTGGTTGGTGGCATACCCATCCAGGTTTCGGCTTCTTTTTTTCGGAGGTTGACACCATCACTCAACTTGGGTATCAAATTCCAAATCCATTTGCTGTAGGAATCGTATTTGACCACACCGAAAAAACGGAAAATTTTCCCGGCGTCGAAGCCTTAAGGCTTGACGATCCAACTAAAGGTGTTCTGGCGGAATACATTACTTCGGAATTAGAATTCGATAAGTCCTTTGACGAAGTAAAAAAAGAAGCTGACCGTTCTGCCGAAAAAATTCTTCCAAAGTTTAAAGAAGTGAAAGAAGCTTTAGATTATATTCACGAAGAATTAAGAAAGAAGAAAATGGCTCAGCTTCAGAGAAACTACGGCCTAATTTTAGTTCCTAGGTCTGGAAAAAAGGTAACTGAGGACGAAGAACTCGCCGAAGAAGAAAATGATAAGTTTTTGTACATATGGGATCCAGACTTTTCTTCAAAGAAGTATCGCAAACCGAAATTTCGCGAAAATTTAGAGGGGCGCGTGTTAAAAGCAGCGCAAAGGTTAGAAAAAATTGCGCAAACTAAGGAGACCAAAAAAGTCGATCCCACTAAGAAGTTGGAAGCCGCGAAAAAGAAATATCGACAAGAAATCGAGAAATTGTTGAAAAAACCCAAGGAATGGGTTGATAAGCTAAAGATTCAATTTTTTAATATAATCGAACAAATAGATCCTTTCTACGATTATTTAGATACCGAAGAGAGAAAAATAATCGAGTATTTAGACGAAAGGATTAATAAATATACGATTGCGCTTGATAGTATCGAATATCAACTTCAATTTAAATCAATACAAGTCCCACAAAATAAAAAGGAAGAATCTAACTAAATTATTCGAAAGAAGTTCCGCATTCGAGACAAAATTTACTTCCTGGGGGATTTAATTTTCCACAATTAGGACACTCCTCTTCTCCCTCAAGTGCTTCACCTTCTTTCATTGGTTCATACACTTTAACTTCCATATCTGCCTCAATGTTTTCAAACACAGTCTCTGCCAAATCAGCCTCTTTTTCTTTACGGTTCTCCTTAAGCTCCTGTTTGCGCTTTTTTTTTTCTTCTTTTTTGGCTTTTTTAGCCTCAGCTTTATCGATAAATTCACCCAACTCTACTGTG
>JAHQWX010000051.1 GCA_029856375.1 Promethearchaeia archaeon
ATCCTCTCCCGCAGACCAAGAGTGAGTATACCAATCTGTCCTTCTCGCGCACCAAAAAATATCGTGTATAACGATCATTCCCCAACAGCTATAGAGCGCAACTAAAAGATACGCGAGCATGGTACCGGTTCTTAATCGCCTATGAGTGGTAAATACTCCAAAAACTAACAAACCTAAACCCGCGGGTTGAATCATGAATGTTGCCGCGATGAAGGGATGCATTCCGTAAAACCTCCGCGTCACAATGAAGTACCAGCTTACTCCTAAAAGTACTACTCCAGTGACTTTACAGATTTTATTCAATCTTATGTAAGTTTTATCACTTAATTTAATCGCGTCTGCCTTATCCATATACCTATTCCAAATCGGGAAAAAAGGTCCGCCAATCAAAAAAATACCTAATACAAGGTAAATCAGTGGTATCCATGGAGTTTGAACGAATAAGTCGATCATTCTTACATAAGAACCTTTATCTTTTTAGAAATTCTATTACCGTCCTAAAATTAAGGGGTATATTAGAATTATTAGTAGAAGAGCGAGCATTAGAGGTATCGCAATCCCTACAATGTATTTGCCATAGTTTTTACGAAATTCGCGTTGTTCTACTTGATTTTGGAAGAAGGTTGGTATAACCGCAGCCCCCCCGTAATTAAGCGCGTGAATAGGAAATTCGAAAGGAAATAAAAGAAAATACCCCCAATCGAATGTCCCCGCCATAACTTTTAATATTAAGGATTCAATTAGAGCCCCCATTGTGCCTATTGTGAAGAAAGCTTCAGTAGGCGTATAAGTAAACCAGCGAAAGCTAATCCGAAATCCAATGAAAATAGTAATATAGATTGGCGTAAGTCCAATCATTACCAATAAAACGAATACTGGATCTATTGTACCATACGCTCCGAAATCTACGCAGAATTCCATAAGCATTGCAAACGCCCAACCCATTAAAAAAAAACGCCAAAAACCAAATTTCTCTGGTTTATTTCTAGTGAACTTGTTTGACATCTTGAACCAAAATATTTTAAGGATATGAAAAAGTCCAACTTCACCTATCCCAAGTAGAATAAACCATATCCCTGCTTGAAACCAGCCAATTACCGAAATGAAAATTCCCCAGCCTAATACTCCATATGCTAAGATTAGAGTTATTATCTTGTACCATTTCGGCATGTAAAATGGCTTTTCTTCTGCGGCAGAGATAAAGTCGTTATTAATGTTGTTTCTCAGAATTTTCACCCTTAATTTAATGATAGTTGTGTATAACAACAAAAATAATAGCTACTTAAAAACAGTTATTATTTTAAAACCTTCAATCGAAATCTTTAATATTAATATTTTATCTAATAAAAAACTATAAGGGACTTTATCTATGTTAAGCAGCAAACAAAGATTATTGGCGATTCTATTTGCTACAGTCACTTTTATCGTTCCCGCCTTGATGAATCAGATTGCAATTCTTCTCAATTTGGGAGCTAATCCTACAGATATCGCCTTATTTCAAAATACTACCACAATAGTTTACGAATATGATACCGGTGTGTATGGGGACCAAGATTCAACTTTAACTTTAGTACTAGACGCGTCGGACTTAATTACAACAAAAGTGACGAGCACCTACGGTGGTGATGTCGAAAATTGGGATATAGATTATTCCACCGGAAAAATAAAAGGTACTGAAACTTATACGATGTTTTGGATACCCATTAAAAATCCTATGTTGAATTTGGCGCAATTTGCGATAGCAACTGAGTTTTCAGTAAAAGATGTCATTGGTATACTCGGCACTAAAGGTTTAGATTACACGCTTAGAATTGGAGAAAAGAAAGTGTATTGGGACGTGAATCCGGAGTTAGCAGGTGCACAATTTTCCTTCGTAATTAGATTATACAAATCAGACGAAACTCTAATGGCGGAAGGATTAATGGATTCTACAGCGGGATTCTTAGAAACATTCCTAGGTGGACCAGATAACAATAGGTTAACGATTTTAAGTCCTGGAAACTACCAGATTTCGAGAAATAGATATAACATGTTCTTATGGGGGATTGTGTTCGGAATAGCACTTCCTACAGGTATCTTTCTTTATATGAGGAAAAAAAAGTACGATGAAGAATTAACTAAAGAATTTACACTGGTTGTTTTGGTGGGAATCATTGCAACGCTCGTTGATATTGACATGGATGTGTGGTTTTACGCGTGGTTTGGTATGGCCATCATGTTATATATCCACATTGCGTGTGCTCTTGTCATTGGATTAATCTGCTGGCGATTAGGATACGGTGGAAAGTGGGCGTTCCCGGCGTTGATAGAAGTTGCTTTTGTATGGGTTATGAATAGATTTGTTGGCGACCCGTATGTACCGCATCTAACGGCGTTTATGGGAATTTTTTTGGCGTTTTTTGGCATTCTATACCGCAGCGGAATCGAGAAAAGAGGCTCTGATGATAAGTTAGGTTTTCTTATCTAATTATCCAATTCCTTTTTTTCTTTTTTATTCAAAACTAGGCTTCTGCCCATTAAAAAGTAAATTAAAGCTCCTATTGACAACTGAACGAATCCAAAATAAAAGAATTGAGCGACACTGTAATCCCAAGGATAATCCAAAACGTAAATTACGAATCCAAGAAACACGGAATTAAAAAATAAAATTAAATAGATGATTAACAGTTCAAATTTGTTCTTTTGGAGCTCCTTCTTATTAATGCGGTAAAATTTGTAATAGGCGCATGTAGCAATGCATAATTCGACCAATACAGTGAAGATCGTGTAAGACCCAAAAACTTGATAATCAAATAGGCTTTGATCAAATATTCCGAACACATTATACCAGAATTCTAAGTCTCTTCCAGCAGATTTTGAATGCGTATAAAAATCAGTAACATAGCCGCACCAAATAACATCGTGAATATTAGATGATGCCCACCCAAAGCATGAAAGCGATGTTAATAATAATAACACATTTCCTAGTTTAAATCCCTTGTTTTTTATAACATACCCATAAACACCAATTAAACCACAAATTTCAGGTAAAAATATAAACGCAAACGCTGCAAAAATCATAAAATGCTCAAATGACATAGCTCTCCACTCTCTAAACGACATTAAGAGCTGAGTAATTAGTAATAAAGCGATTGAAACGCCCAAACCAATATAAGACAACCTTTTTCTATATCCCACCTCGATCTTATTAAGTCTATTTACTACATCATCAATTGGTTTAACCAATACTAGAATAACGAAAGATAAAATTAAGGAAATTAAATAAAACGCCAAAATGTGATAAGTCCCATCAAAATGAGTCTGTAAGAACATAATAAAGCTTTATGCCTTAGTCAAAATGTATATATTTTGATTAAAATAAAATAACTTTAATATTTGTACAAATTGAAATCTGAAATGGCTAATATTAACGATTTTGACGTAGAACTGCAAACAGTATTAAATAATTTATTCTCAAATATTCCTAAAATAAATTGGAAAAATTGGTTCTCGATATCTACTAAGGAGGAATATGAAAATTTCGCTTTAGGTTCGAGCGGATTGTCTTCGGTTGAAGATATTTTTCAAAGAATTAAGGAGGAGAAGACCGATCCGAAGCAATTTTCAATCAATGTAAATTCATTTTTAAAAAAATATAGCAAAAAAAAGCCTGTAATTTTTTGTCATACTTCCGGTACTTCAAGCGGAGATCTATCTAATTTGAAATGGTACCATTTATCCAATCAATTAATAGAGAATGTTTGGGCACCCGGTATGCAAGCCATTTTTGAATCTAGTGGTTTAGATAGCAAAAAATCGGGAGTAATTTTTGTACCTTCAAGAATTAAGCACGACGGATTGAATACAATCGATAATAAACAATTGATTTCGTTATATTCTGCGGAATTTTCTCAAAGACTTATGTTGTCTTTAATTAGACCAGATTCTTACTTATTGGATCAATATAAGAACTCCAACAATTTGGAAATCATTGCTAAAATTCTTTCAATGGAGGAAATCGCAATCATTTCTGCTCCCGCTCTAACAATATTAAAATGGGCAGACCTATTTCGTTTTCGACAAGGATTAGAGAAATCGCTAAATATTACTCCAAATGAAGAATTCTCAGAATTAACAGCACTTTTCAAATTAATCGAAAGATCAGGGCTTGAAAAAGCGTCTCTTCAGATACAAAATAGACTATCAGAGAAATTATCAAAGGCAACGATCGTATTTAGCATATCTTCACTTTCTCCCGTTGAATGGGCTTTGATTCGAAATTTTATGAATTGGAAGAAAGGGGAAGAAAAATTTACCAATTTATATGTAGCGAGTGAAACAGGGCCATTTTCTGCGTCTATCAATGAGGATTCTTCAAATGGAGGTACAGAAACCGACATGTATCTTTTTCCTCTAACCATTCCTGTAATAAAATGTAATGGCAATTTTGAATTAATTTCGCGTACAAAAAACAAGATTGGTAAGTTATATGTTTCAAGAGTAGGAGACTCTGGTTATTATATTAACATTGATACAGGAGATGTAATTACGATTAAATTTCAAGATGGATTGCCAAAAATAAGTGATGAGATATTAAGAGCAGACTTTCAATTTAGGATGCCGATTAAGTTATCCCCAAAAATTGATGTTAAGAAGAATTACGAGATTCGCGTTGGAAGCTATTTTAAAACCAATGGGATAGAAATCATAAATCCCGGTCGTTTTTTAAAATGTTTAGGAAAAAAAATTTCAAACGACATCGAATCATCTATGCTAACTGAGATTAAAAATAATGTACTTGTATGGAAAATTAGCGCGATAGGTTCGACGACGATCAAGGTAATCTCGCAAAAAAAACTGCTAGATTCCGTCTCAGGTTGTCCTCATGGGGATGAAATCTTAAAAAATATTAAAAATAAGAAATTACGAATCGAATTTATTGATTTTAATCCAATAGAAATGAAACATTCAAAATCAGAAATAATACAAAAGATCAGAGCTGGAATATTACCAAAAGGCGCTTTGAAGCGCTGGCCATTATATTTCGTAAAATTAGTGAATTCCAGCGAGTGAAACATTCATAGGGCGTTTTATAACCTTAATCTTTTTTCACCTAAAATTGGTTTTTTTAATAATAATCCAAGTTAAAATTCGTTTAAAGAAAAATAGGAAGAGATTTTTAGAAGTAGTTATTATAATAGTTATTTACTTTATGTAAAAAAATGAACATAATTATCAAATAATTGGGCAGAGAAGAAATAGAGTACAAAATAAGACTGTTTTGCGAACATCTCAAAAATTCCAAGATTGTGGGTGAAAATTTTATCGATGAAGAAATCCTCCAACAATTCGAAAGACAATAATAGTAATAAACCAACTAATTCAGCGACCACGGAAATAAATCGCACTAAAAATTCAGATGCTTCTGAGGAGGAGCGATTAAATAGCAAGACTATGCGATTATCTATTTTTGAAGGGGCTTTTGGTGTTTTTAGCACAACATTAAGTGACAATTACATAACGCCCTTTGCGCTAAGCATAGATTCGACATCGTTTCAAATAGGTATGTTGACTTCTTTTGGAGGTTTATTGTCACCAATCGGACAAATTATTAGCTCGCGCCTTATCGAAAAGCGATCCAGAAAAAAGGTGATTTTATCTGGGATATTAGGACAAGCTAGTCTATGGCCTTTATTTTTGTTATTAGCTATTTTATTTTATTACGATCTTTTTAAAATCGCGCTTTCTTGGATACTTATAGCCTTTTATGTAATATATATGATCTTTGCGGGAATTGTGACACCTCCATGGTTCTCTCTAATGGGAGATATAGTTCCAAAGAAGAGAAGAGGTCGATATTTTGCTAAACGAAATCTTATTACTACAGCGATTGCCATAGGCGGTACATTAGTATTTTCCTTTGTCTTAGATTGGTTTAAGGAGCAACAGGAAGTTATTTTAGGCTTTATGATCATTTTCATTTTTGGCCTCGTGGTTCGCCTATTTTCTGCGTTTCTTTTTACAAAGCATCATTACCCTACATTCAATTACCAACCAACTAATCGTACCAAGTTTAAGAAATTTTTAAAAGAAATGCCACATACTAATTTCGGAGTTTTCACTTTATTCGTTGCTTTAATAGTTTTTGCACAGTGGATTGCTCAACCTTTCTTTGCGGTTTATATGTTGGAAGAACTCAATTTTAATTATTCAATTTTCATTCTTATTAACTTATTCTCCTCTATTACAGCGTTATTTGTGTTTCCTCTTCTTGGAATATTTTCTGATAAATTTGGAAATGTGAGATTACTTCGATTGGGAGCCTTAATAATTCCCTTTGTTCCAATGCTTTGGTTATTTTTTTACTCACCCTTAGAACTTATGCTTTTCCCTCAACTTTTAGGTGGAATTGGATGGACTGCATTTAATTTAGCTACATCGAATTTTATCTACGATAATATTCCTTCAGAAAAAAGAATAGATTATGTTGCGTTCTATAATTTTATAATTGGAATAGGAATAGTTGTAGGTGGATTTATCGGAGGATTGATTATTAGTTTCTTTCCTATAGATTTCATGAATAAATTTCAATTTGTATTTGTCCTTTCTGGTATTGTTCGGCTCTTAATAGTGATTGTTTTTCTACCAAAAATTAAAGAGGTCAGAAAACGATTTGCTAAACCAATTTTCAATTTAAAAAATCTAAGCATATATAGATGGCTTTATGATATTTTAATGCGAGAACAAAACCACAAGAAAAACAATAATAATAATGCGTAGAAATTTTAAGTTCCGAATAAAACTATTCATAAATATTATTCAAATGGTCTAATGGGCTTAAAATATAAAAAACTTGAGATTATTTGAAATTCTTACAAAAATAGGGAAAAAAATTGTAGAAATTAGGATTAAATAATTTGGATAAAAAAGATTTTTTATTTACTTCCCGTTATCTCAAAATGGAGAGCGAACATTAATCTTTGCAAACCAATTAAACAAAGAGCTCCACCGATCGCCATTAATAATGAGCCAAGAGGAATAATAATTATACCCGAAATTCCAAACACTCCATCTACAAAGCTAACAGGAAATAGACTTATTATCCAAGGGAGTATATCTGTTCCTAGTGTACCAACACTTAATCCGAACGACCCAACTATGCCAACATCAGCGATGACATAATTGATCACAAGCTTTTTATCTGATTTTAAAGAGGGCACAATTTTCGTCATAGATAAATATGCCGCAAGAACAATCAAAACGCCGATAAATTGAAGCGTTTCTGATGAAATATATACACCAATATTACCCCCTAATATTATTAAATTTGGTACAAATACTCCTATACACGCTAAAATTATTCCTATTAATATCATCGGATTTTGTTTTTCCATTTGATTATCACCTTAGTCTCCTTTTCCTTTCAATTCAGCGAGTCCAACCGCTAATTGATCTAAACAAATTTTAAACGCAAAAATTCCGCCTACTAAGGAAACAAAAGGACCTATTGGAAGAATTAATTCAAGAGTCCCAGTGGTATATATTAGATCCATTGAATTTCCAACGAGACTTCCTATAAGAGGCACAATTCCAAAATTGATCCCAACGAAAAAAGTAACTCCTCCTGCAATTAATCCGATGACTGAGCCAATTACATGTAATGAGTTTGCAATTGGTCCTATAGATTTTTCATCTAGCCAATAAATAAAATTTGCTAAAATCATCGATCCTGCAACAAATGCCACCCCAATATTTGCCCAAATTTCTAAATACAGAGTCATTTGACCTGCAATAGATAAGAAAACTAGATTAGGTATAATTAAGCCTGCCATTGTTAGGCCTGCACCCATATCTAATAACTTTATTGCCATTTTTCTACCTCCTAATATTTTTGTTTTATATTATATTTTTAACTAATTCAAGTAGATCAACTACTTTTAATTTTGAATTTGCTTCTTTCGCAGCGTCCCTAAGATTCCCTAGACAAAAAGGACAGATAGTTGTTAGCCACTCAGCTCCTGTTTCTTCAGCTTCTTTAATTCTATCAATTGCTACTTCGAGCGCAAACTCTGGAAATCCTGATTTTACGCCACCCCCAGCCCCACAACAATATGCATTTGCTCTATTTCGCCTCATTTCTACAAACCCATCCTGATTAATAGCCTCAATTACGCGTCTTGGAGCATCGTACAGACCTGCGTGCCTTCCCAAGTGACAAGGATCATGATAGGTCATAATCCCGGATATTTTGTTTTTAATCTTAATTTCTCCATTTTTAATCAATCGATCAATTAACTCAATTGAATGTAATACATCAAAATCCCAATCGTCTATCCATTTAGGATAGTCAATTTTAAGAGTTCGATAGCAACCAGCGCATGTTGCAACAATACTTTTTATATTAGTTGCTTTAAACACCTCATAATTATGTTGTGCCGTTTCTAAACCTAATTCTTCAACGCCCGTCCTAAAATTAATGGAACCGCAACACCATTCGTCGGGAATGATTGTCATTTTGAGCCCTATTCGATCAGCGATTTCTAAAAATGTTCTGGAAATCTCGTTCAAACGGTATGCTGATGTACAGCCTATAAAGAATAAATAATCTCCTCCCGATTGTAAAAAATTTGAGTCTTTTGGAAGCCAATTAAGTCGATCGTTGTGTTTTTCAAAATATGGATTATGTTCCTTTTCTTGATGGGTAAAAATCTCCTTGTGTCGTGGAAGGGGTGCAACTCCTGCATCTACCAAATCAGCCCTCAATTTTTCCCAGATATCTATGTGATCCCCAATATTTTCCCTTGCAGTAACAACCATATCAGGATTTTCACAATTATTACACACCTCTCTACAGGAACCACATAATGTACATTGATATACTTCCTCTGCCAAACCCTCACTAGGTTGGATTTTACCTTCAATTAAAGCTCTCGCAAGCGTAAATCTTCCTCTAGCAAAATTCACTTCAAAGCCTCCTCCATGGTCCCTATTTGGACAACAAATCTCTAAAATTGGTTTAGAATATGGGCCTTTTAAAGTGTTGCGGCAGTCACCAATTGCAACGCAAGAATAAATGTTT
>JAHQWX010000052.1 GCA_029856375.1 Promethearchaeia archaeon
CCCTTCAATTAAACAAGTGATTTGATATCGAGGGAGAAAATTATCTAACCATTCAACTGCTTTGTGATATTCCTTACCTCGATAAAAAATAAGCTCTTGTCTATCAACCTTAAATCTGTTTTTTAAAACAATTATATTTGGTATTAGAGCTAATTTCTCCTTCGATTTTTTAAAGTTTCTTGGTATTCTAACGATGTGGCGGCCAATTAATAGATTCTCCTTTCCCAATTCGCCTTCCTCTAATACCACATAGAGACTATTTTTAAAGTTTTCAGATGTATATTTTTTTAGAACTGAGCCTATAGCTTTGATATATTCACCCGTGTACCATTGTCCGGTAATTTCTACATCAATAAAATAATTTTTTCGATCTTGCAGCCAAAGAAATATCTCTTCCATTTGATTTGCAGAAAATATGGCTTCTTCAATTAAAGTCTCCATTCCATCTCTTCTTATTGACACTTTTTCGAACCTTTTTTATCAATTTTAAATTATTTTTATAATAACGCCCTCTTGCGGTTATATATTAAATAAGCTCCCACAAATAGCAGGAAAAACTCAACATATAAGTAAATATAATATATTGAAACTGAGAGGGGCGATTGCCCTCGTAGTACAACGGAAATTACTATTTTATATCCATCAAACATAGGTAAAAATCTTAAAATGTTTTCATCTTGGACGAATAAAACACCTATTATCTGAAAAATGAAAGCAAAAATAAAAAATTGAAGCGCTTCTAAGGGAACCCTAGCAATAGCGGACACAAATAAACCAAATGTGACTCCTGATAACGCAATCACAAATAAGATCCAAAAGAAGTCCAATACAGACCCTCTTACGGTCATCCCCAGAAAAAAGGATAGCACTAACATTAATACTATCAAAAGCGTCATCAAAGTTTGCATCGCAAGCAATTTTCCAAGAGTTATTTCAAATTTGTTTGCGGGCGTTAACGACATACGGTCTTTCGGAATATCTGAAACTATTAATTGCGCACTTGTAAGCGCAGCGGAAGCAAATAAAACCATTGGAAAAAAGATAGGGGCACCAAGGAATAAAGTTTGTCCGGTTTCTGGTATGTTAGCTCTAGTAATCTCGTAATTAAAAACTCCCGTAAAATTATTTTCTTCTTTAAAATCTTCGATAATCGTATCGATCACACTTTGAGTTGATTCTAATAAAGTCTGGTCGAGGATATCAAGAGTTACGATAATTATCGCCGGAAAATGAATTGATAAATTATATTCAAACATATCGGGAATAATTAAATACCCATTAAGTACACCTGTACCTAATAATGTATCCAATTCTGTTTGATTATTTGATTCAACTATAGTTAACGCTCCAGAACTTTCATATAATTTGCACTTATTAACAAATACAGACGATAAATCCAAATTTGGAAATCCTTCAGAAAGATCTAAATCAATCAAACCAATCTTAGGAATTTCCATGGTATCGCCACCAGCTATGGACTCAACGCTTGTGGACTCAACATCCCCCCCAACACCTCCAAAAACCTCTCCAAGGACGAGTACTAAGAAAACTGGAAGCGCAAAAATAATTAGCATCGCGAATTTATCTTTGAGAAGAACTCGAATTTCTTTGAAATAAAGTCCGTATATTCTATACAGTGCCTTTTTTAATTTTTCGAGCATTCCCATTTATTTCACCGCAAACTTTTTACTTTTAGATAAACTCCTTTTTGATATATTGAAAATAAATGATGTTAATTGCGAAAAAAACAAGGGTTACGAGGGTGATATTCAATAAATTTGGCCAGACCTCAATTAATGATTTTCCACGAAATGCTAAATCTGTAAAAGCTGCTCTTGATTGTTCTAATGGCAAGAAATTTACAATCCCAGGAATTCTCACAATCTGTGTAATTAATAACATCATTATAAAGAAAAATAAAAACAATTGAGACGATTGTAATCGACTAGAACTAATTGATGAGAAAAAAATTCCAATTACCACGCTATTTACTGCTAGAAGTAATAACATCAAAAATATCTCGATAAATAAACACCTGAATTGAACACCAAATCCAATTTCTAATATAACAAGAATTAAAACAATTTGGAAGATGGCAATTATTGTATAAGCGAGAATTTTTCCAATAATAACTTCAAACCGAAACGTGGGAGTTGTTAATAAGCGCTTTAACGGTTTATCTCCAACGATTGCTTGTGTTGTTATCAAGTTCATGCACGCAAAAATTATGATACCAGTAAGAAAAGGTGTCGCTGAAGATAATAAATTTAGAGATTCTTGTGGTTTCATTACTGGAAAGTAAAATATATCGCTTTCAAATTGCAAATTTGCTAATTGATAATTTACTGTACCGTCAATTATTGACGCTTGAGCGACAAACGCCGTAATAAAATCAATATAGTCAATATATATCGGCAATTCGGTTTTACCATTTACATTTAAATTTTGTGAGAAGTTTTGTACAAGAACAATATAAGCAGATAAATCTTCAGTTGGCAATTTCTCTAAGGCGTATTCTTCAAACTCTTTAGCTGTCATATTAAAGTCTTCTTTTGTTTTAACACTAACATCAGTCGTCGTATTATACTTGAAAGTATCTATAAACTCTTGAGATTTGTCTGATTCATCGTAATCTATAATCCAAATATTCACACTACCAAAGGTTTCTAAGGAGATTTCTCCAAATCCGATTATGGCAATTATAATTACAGGTATAATGAATAGAATAAACATCGAGATTTTATCTTTGACTAAAGTATCGAGCTCCTTGCGCACAAGCCCAAAAATCCTTTTGCGTCGTTCTTTTAAAGAACGAATCTCTTGACTCATTATCCTATTTTAAGTTATAATAAGAGAATCAAATAATTAAATAATATAAAGAAATATAATCCTTAATAATTTACATATATTATATTTTAAGTTTTTTTATGTAATTGAATAAAGGATTTTATGCAATACTAATAGAAAGAATAAAAAGACCTATGACCAAAGCCGAAGAACCAAAAGAATCAGCAAGTATCAAAAAGGACTCTCTAGATTTTAGCATAATAATGGATAGAGTCCATGTTAGCTATGAGAAAGGGAAAGAGGTTCTTCACGACATCTCTTTTAGAGCAAGAAAGGGAAATATTTTAGGAATCATTGGTGGTAGTGGAGCTGGCAAATCTACTTGTTTAAGAACAATGACTGGGCAGCTTTCTAGAAAGTTTTTAACCGAAGGAAATGCGGTTACCGCTGGATGCGATGTATTAAAGAGCAAGGAGGAATTGATCAATAAAATTGGTTATGTACCCCAATTAGAATACCTCTCTTTATATTACGATTTTAACGCGATAGATAACTGCGTATTTTTTGGCAAGAATTTTCAGTTAGATAAACCCACTATAGTAGAGAGAGCGAAAGAAATTCTAGAAGTACTAGGTTTTAACGATGAATTAATGGAGAAACCCGTAAAGAGATTATCAGGTGGCGAACAAAAAAGAGTCAGTATTGCCGTAGGATTAATTAATACTCCCGAAGTGTTATTTCTAGATGAGCCTACAACGGGTCTCGATCCTCACTTAAGAATTAATGTATTAAACTTCTTGCTAAAAATAAATAGAAAGTATAAAACGACTATAGTTATCGTTTCCCATAATCTAGAAATATCAGATTATTGCGACTTAATTGCAATATTGATAAAAGGAAAATTAATTAGTTTTGGACCGCCAGACGAAATGATTAGTTCGCTTCCCTCAGCCGGAAATATCTTATTATGTAGATTTGACTACCTTAATTTGAATCAAATAAAAAAGATTAAGGAATTAAAAGGCGTAGAATTTGTTTTACATGCAGGTAGGAATCAATTAAAGCTATTTCTTAAAGATTTTTATCGATTTCGAGATACCTACCAAGAATTACTTAGCTTAGGGCTACCTCTTAAATCATTTTCTATAGTGAGAGGATCTTTTATCGATTATTTTCGAGTTATTGGGGAACAATCGCTGTAAAACACGAATAGTTAATCTTTTATTAGAAATGCACCTAATCCTTAACTGTCTCTAAAAGCGATAAAATCTTATAAATAAGAGTTCGAGTGTGGTATGGACAATTAGGATCTTGCGATAAATCGTCCACATAAGAAATAGCGTTGCTGGCAAGCACAGCGGGAGAATCATCTTGATGCAAATGGTTTAGTGCCTCCTGAGCTTTTCGTTTGATGTTTCGAGGAACTGTTCGATCTTCAAGCATCATTGAAATGAGCTGTTCAGCTTCCTGAAATGTCTCTTTTATAGCTTTTTTAAATTTACTCCACTTTTCGCTCATCACTAAACCACCGTGTTTGTTAACATAAGAAGTATTCATATAGTAGATTAATAAATGATTTTTGTAATTTAACTTTTTTGATTTAAAGAAAGTTAGATTGAGAAAATAAAACAAATTATTCTGGTGAAATCGTCGTTTTCCTCAAAGTTTTTTTTTATGTTGGTAAGATGGATTGTGAATTTTTCTAACTTGGTTTGATTTTTGGTTCTAATTCTTCTACCACTTCTTTTTCCTTTTCGTACTCCTCCTTATGTTTTAGAAATGTTTTTTTCTTCAAAAAGTACTTTAAACGATTCTTAAGAGATTTTGTTCTTTTCTTTTCAGCTTTCTTCAGTTCTTTCTTTGCTTTTTTATATTTCTTCTTCGTTTCCTTATAATTTTCGTATTTGTTTTTTATTTGCTTACGCAATCCTTTACTTAACTCTCCAATTCCTAATTGCGTTAATTGTTGATCAAATTTTTCAACAGACTCAAACTTTAATACAACCATTCCTAATTTCCTAGCTGGAACAAGATTAGGCAGTTTATCGTCAATAAAAATACACTTCTTTCCTTCTGTATCTAATTTTTTAAGAACATACTTATACTTTTTAATATCTGGTTTAATCATGCCCAGTTCGTTAGACAAATACACATGATCGAAAATATCGTAAAAACCCCTAAGTTCGATAGATTTTACGTGAATATCAAATGTGTTGGATAATAGACTTACAGTATAACCTGCATGGTGAAGTCTCTCGATGCAGTTCTCCATTTTATAAGAAAAATTAGTTAAACGGGTATACATCTCGAACCATAGTTCTAAATAATATTCAATATTTACCTTTTTTGCGGGTAAGGCACCATCTTTTTTCTGATGGGGGTAATAATACTCCTCCAGCAATTTTTCAAGATATTCTTTCGACGCGATTCGCCCCGCTTTCATACGCCGGTTCATTTTTTTTGTGTAACTTTTTGAGTCTCTTGGAATTTGAATTCCTAGGTCGTGTTCCAAAACATCAAGAAGGTTGTTATCAGTGAAACTTTGCTCCACCAAAACTCCTCCAAAATCAAAAATAAAGTGTTTAATTTTATATAGCTTTACTTTTTGCCATTCTAATGTCTTTTCAAGAATTTTATTTGTTGAATCCATTGATTAATCCCCAATAATCAATGTCTTAATTATAATAGACTAGAAATATTAATCTATTTTTTTTACCACTTCTAAAATTCTGGGAAGATCGCTGGTAATTTTTTCAAGCTCGTTTTTAAATTTCTTTTCAAATTCATTGAACACTCTATATTTCTTAAACTCGATATCGTTAACAAATCTCACTGCTAAATTAGCGATCTGTTTAAAAATGTCGTCAAGACGATCCGAACTTAATGTAATTTCGGGATCTATTCTTTTCCGCTTTTTTCTTATGTGGTTTCTTAACTTACCTCGGGGGACCCTTAGGTTATCAACAGTTTCGTCGCAAATTGAGAGAAAATCGTAGGCGATTTTCTTTGCTTCATCTTTTAGAGCTGTTTCAATTACTTCTGTGCGCCATACTAAGATCCGCCCTCGCGCATATGTATCGGGATTTAAAGAAATACTGTCAATGCCTTGACGTACTAGAAATTGCAGGAATTCAGGATCATCGGAAGGAGCTTGACCACAGATTCCTACCTTTTTACTGCGTTCATGTGCTACTTTGATTAAATGTTCAACAGCTCGTCTTATTGCCTCGCTGTTAGTGATGTAATTAAATTGATTTGCAAGTCTTACTAATTTCTCGTTATCACGACAAGAGCCATAAACTAGTTGAGTTAAATCATTAGATCCAATTGAAAATCCATCAAAATAATTACTAAAAATATCCGCTAAAAGAATATTTGAGGGAATTTCTGCCATAACATAAACTTTAAGAGCATCTTGACCTCGAGTTAATCCTTCCTCTTTCATAATTTCAATAATCGCTTCTGCCTCTTCTGGACTTCTACAAAAGGGGATCATAGGAATAATATTAGTAAGCCCCCAAGAGCGAGCTAATTTAATAGATCTTAACTCCAAACGAAATGCTTGTTCGAAATCGTCTGCTACATATCTCGAGGCACCTCGAAATCCCATCATAGGATTATGTTCTTCTCCTTCGTATAACCATCCACCTATTAAATTTTTGTACTCATTAGTTTTAAAATCAGAAAGTCGCACAACCGCCTCAGCAATTTCTCCATTTGGTAGGATTTTCCAAACTCCAGCAGCAATTGTAGCGATACCTTCAGCTAATTTTTGCACATAATATTCTTCTTTATTAACATAACCAGAAGTTAATTCTTCAATTTTTTCGAGGGTCTTCTTTAATAGTTTTATTTCCTTGAAAAACGGATCCTTCTTCACGATATCGCTTTTCTTCATAGATTCAATTTTTTCTTTTTTCTCTAATAGTTCATGTGAGTATAAGATTAGATTTTCATATTGCAGAAGCGCATTCGGATGAATTTGAATTAAATCATTAATAATAAATTCTAATCGCGCAAGACCAGTCCCATCGGGATATTTGCCTGAAGATAAAGCCCCCTTTGGAATCCCAAGATTCACTAATACTCTGGTTAATGTTCTAGGTAAATATTTGAACTGAATGGTATCATAATCGAATTCGACAATACCTGCCCAGATTCTCGCTTCACCTTCAGAACAATCTAAAGTAATAGTATCACTTCCTTTCTTAGCGTGCTCTTTTATTGTTTGTACAATATTATCAGCACCTACAATAGAAGGAATGTCTAATTCTCTTGATACAATAGCGGCGTGGCATGTCGGACCCCCACGTTCGGTTATAACTCCCCCTAGATTTTGCATGTACGCAGTCCAATCGGGATTTGTTTCGTATGTGATTAAAATATCCCCTTCTTCAAGAAGGTGAGCGTAATTTATGTCTTCAACGACTTTTAATTTCCCAAAACCAATTTTACGCCCAATTGCAGTTCCATTCGAACTAATTAATTTTCCATTTTCTTTTAATTTTATAGGATCATCAATTAAATAGTGAATCTCCTCAACATCCCCCCGCTGAGAGTGAACGGTTTCGGGACGGGCTTGAACAATGTAGATTTTTTCGTTTCTACCTAAGGCCCATTCAATGTCCATGCGTTTTCCATAGTGCTCTCTGATTAACATTGCGTATTTCGCCAATTCTAACGCTTGTGAATCAGTAATGCTAAAAGTATTTTGCGATTCAATTGGAACAGGAACAGTTTTGGTTCCACCAGCTTCTCGGTCGAAAACCATTTGAGTTTTCTTTAACACGAGGTCTTTTGCTATGATTTTTAATTCTTTGGGATGATGTTTAAAAATCACATATTCGTCTCCCTTTTCTTGCCCTTGAACTATTAATTCACCTAATCCCCAAGTACTTCTTATTACTACGACATTTTCGTTTCCAGAATCAGGATCTTCAGTAAACATAACTCCAGACGCTTTTACTCCACCCAAACCACCAGCCATTTCTTGAACGCCTACGCTCAATTTCACGGCAAAGTGATCATAACCTGAACGCTCTCTATAGGCAGTCGCGCGCGTCGTGAAAATCGAAGCCATATCTTTTAAAATAAATCTTAATACATTATCCTCGCCACTAATGTTTAAATGAGTGTCTTGTTGGCCAGCAAAACTAGATTCGGGTAAATCTTCCGCTGTCGCACTCGAGCGAATTGCAAAAGTAGTTTCTTCGCCAATTTTTTTTATTAATTTGCGATAAGCATCTAAAATCTCATCAGACATGCTATCTGGGATTTTTGATTGCTCAATTGCTATTCTAATGCTTGCACAAATCTCATCGACTCTTTGGATTGCAGATATTTCTTCGCTTTGCAATTCCTTTTTAACAGAGTCAATTTGCCTTCTGATATATTCTTTTAATGTTATTTCCTCGTTTTGAATAGTATAAAAATTATTATTGAGAATATAATCAAATGCCTGAGCTGTTACGGCAAATCCTAACGGGACTGGGATCCCAAAACTTAACAGTTCTCCAAGGCTCGCGTTTTTACCGCCAACTAATTCGATATCAGTGGTTCTAACACCTTCAAAAAACCGTATGAATCGATAATCATCTATCGCAGACATTGGTAGATCAATTTATCTAATTAGACTCAATAATAACTATTTATATATAATTAAAAATGTTTCAATTTTTTTATATTATAAAGAGTTAGTTAAATATAAGATTTTATATCGATACGAAATGTTGAAATAAGGGTGTTGTATGAGCGCAAGCATAGAGTCGCAAATTAAAAATGACGATAAGCCTAAAGAAAAAATTTCTCCAGAGGATTTAACTGTGATTAAGAACAAACTTATAGGACAAATTATAAAATATTTGGGATTATCGTTATTTATTTTTTTGTTATTGCTCGGAATTATCGCTTTCCTTTCATTTAACTACGAAGGGTTGCTAACAACGACATTTATAACTCAAATTATGATTTCGTTCGTTTTGATCTTCAAATTCGAAAATCCTTACTTGAATTCAATGCTTGCTCTAACATTCTACGGGTTTTTTTCGTTATGTATGTGGTTAATTCCGGTGATTACCACCGTAGAAATACTTGTTATTGGTTTTTTACTACACTTCGGGATTGCAATGTTTAATTTATTTATCATTGTCAATAAAAATATTAAGTGCTCAAAACACGCTTTTTATTGGGGTGCTTTGTTTTATATGTG
>JAHQWX010000053.1 GCA_029856375.1 Promethearchaeia archaeon
TATAATAATTCAAAAACTTTATTTTTACTAATAATATATCCTATTTCTTTTCGATATTTAATCAAAATATTCTCATCCTTGTTTTTAATTTCGAATTCCCTAGATTCTATTTCTTCTAAGATTGAATCTAAAAAGACTAAATCAGAGATTTTTTTCTCATTATATGATTTTTCAATCCCAAATTTCTTCCCTAATTTAATAATATTGTTTTTTAAATCCTTTTTTACCTGAAAAGAATCAAAAGTGCCATGAAAATGAATATAAAAAGTATGATTTTTATCATCATAGCGATAAAATTCATTTAAATCCAAATCTCTATGAGAAATAGTAATATTTCTAACAAAAATTATTCTGAAAAACAGCTTATTCTTATATTTTAAAATGTGTTTTTTAAATTCTTCAAAACTCTCATTATTTGTTTGCTCTAATCCTTTTAATCTATTTGTAAATGAAATAAAATTATCACATTTAATTAGATCAATGTCAATCTCTGGAAAGAATGCGTGAGCTAAATGTTTCATAAAAAAATCTAAATAGATTTTTGCATATAGATATAAAGTTTTAATGTCCATCGCGAGTTTTGTATCTAAATATGGTATGAATTCGTTGGTTCCAAGAAATTGTTCATATATTTTTTGTTCTTCATCTATTCTTTTTAATATAATTTTAATATAATCAATTAGTGAGGTCAACATAACTGTCGATTGTTGAACATATCCACAAGGAACTGGTGTAGGAAATTTAAAATTCTTCATAAATTCATCTACCTAATTTCTTAATTATAAATGGATTGTCTCTTAGAGTTTTTTAATATTATAAAGAAGAAATCATTAAGAATTTTTACATTTTTTAAAAATGAAGTTGTATAATAATCCTCAGAAAAGGGAAAGGGAATGTAGAAAATGTCATCGAATTAAACCATACAATAAATTTAAAAATCGATCAGATCTTCCTGAAAAAAAGCGTTCTATATGTAAAAAATGCGAGATTAAAATGGAAGCTGAGCGGTTGCAATATTTAAGTTGGGTAAATAAATTACAAGCAATAAAAACAATAACAAAAAATGGAAATAATTGCCAATTTTGTGGAAAAACCGGAATCGAAGAACTCCCAAAACATGATTTCCATCACCCTATTCCGGAAAAGTCTACAAAAGCGGCAAAGAAAAAAGGATTTTGGAGAAGCGTGCGTTATAATTCCTGGCAAATAATTAAGAGTGAAATCTCAAAGCAAGGTGTATTAGTAATGTGTAGAAATTGTCATGCTAAAAATGTAGCAAAATTTTTTATGAAATTTAGAAAATTAATATTACATTTTCAAGATCCAAAGGAAATAACTCCCCAAATCAATCCAATAAACTACCAGCGAAAAGAAATTAGAGGGTATATTAGAAAAAAAATTGTTTTCTTCGATTTATGGGAAGGGAAATGTCAAATCTGTGGTTTTGGCATTAATAATAAAAATATTGATAATTTGCCGGCATTAACGATTCACCATCAGAAACCAGAATTAAAAACAATTTCTAATAGGATTTTTTATTTAAATTCTAATATTGGTAAAATTAAAGATAAATTGCTTAAAGAGCATTGTGTATGCTTGTGTAGTAATTGTCATATGATGATAAATTCAACTTTTTATAATGCACATAAGGAAGAAATCTTTCGAAGGCATAGAAAAATCTTTGGAAATAAAATTTAGAGTGTAAGTGGGAAGGGAGGGATTCGAACCCCCGGCCTCTCGGCCCCCAGCCGATTCAACATAAACAACGAAATGTTGTTTATTGAATCATACCAATCTAGACCACCATCCCAAATAATATAGCACATTTTATAGTTAAGCAAGATATAAATTTTTTATATTTTTTACTAATTTTATTGTTGCATTAATTGATATAATGCAACGACCTGTGAAATAGTCGCACATAAATACAGTATTTCTTCGGTTACAATGGTTAGTTCATAGTCTAATATCCCGCTTACAGTTATTTGGTGCCTAGAGTAATCCCAATCAACGAGTTTTATTTGGCCATCATGTAAAATGAAGTGAGAGTGGGCAATTGCATGGCGTATTCTTCTATACGGATTCAAACTTCTAATCGTATCTGCGACACGGAATTGAAATAAATCATGAAAAAATTTATTGAATTTCTCAAGAAAATTGTAGAGATCTTGTATCGATGAGTTTTCGTTATTATGAATTTGAGTTTTTAGAATTTGTGTTAGACAATATATCTCCCTAATGCAAATCGACAAATTATAACATTCATTCTGTTCTTGAGCCTGCAATCCATTGTAATTTCTTCTAAATTTTACTAGAGGAATCGTATCTTGATTGATTACACCATTACTAAAATGTGTTCCACTAAATACTAAATTATAATAAGCGCCCCAATTAGGATGAATATGCTGTTGAAAATTTTCCATTAAGTATTCAAGAGCGTCATTACACCTTGGAAAGCGGCTTGCCAAGGCAGATATTTTAATTAATTGTCCGTAATTCGGATTATTCTCATCTAGATCTCGATTTTGGTCTAAATTGAAAATATTACGGACAAAAAATTTACCAAATAGTATTTCTTGTTCAGAGATATTTTCACCTTCCATATATCCATCTGGAAAGTGTAAAGCCCCTTGAATTAATTGCGATACCATATTATTTCACCAATTATATAGTACTATTATTGATTTTTTAATTTTTAGATTTAAAAAGAGATTATTGACTAGACGTATTAATAAAATGAAATCTATATAATTTCAAAACAAAATATTTAAGTGCTCTACAAATTTTAAATAGATAATAGCGATGAGAAAAAGAACGCCATTTCTTATTTTTTGGCCCGCGTATTTCGATAAAAATCGAACGGTAAATCAAGGTCGCAGATTACCTAAGAACCTTGCGATCGAAAAAGTTAGTTTAAAAGATATCGAAAGCGCAGTAAAAGCTCTTGGGTACGAATACAAGGTCGAAAACGCTCCTAAATATCCGAAGACATGGTGGGAAACTCCGGGGCGTATATTAATTGATGCTAAAGGGAAAAAGAAAAGCAAATTATTACTCGAAATTGCAAAGCAAATTCGGAAATCAAAAAGTAAATAATGATAAAACGAGGAGATAAAGACATACACGAATTTGCGTTCGCGAGCGCGATATATCAAACTGCCCTGAAGACTGCCCTAAGATATAAGGCAATTAAAATCACAGAAGTGTTTTTAGAAATTGGTGAATTGACTCTAATCGTCCCAGATCTCTTAAGACAATCGTTTAAAATGGCAACAACGGGAACAATTGCAGAAGGAGCTAATTTGCATATAGAGATGACCCCGGGCGAAATTGTTTGCAACAAGTGCGGTAAGTACTCGACAATAAGCCTATCCGAATCCGACGCTTTAGCTGGCATTCAATTGTTTAAATGTAAGCATTGCGAATCAACCGATACCTCTATTTCTAAAGGAAAAAAAGCAAACGTAAAAAACATTAAAATAGAAACCGAAGATTAACGAAGAGACTTATTCCTCGCCTATAAGCACTGCATTTATTACGCCGTGTTGCCCTGGTCGGCTTGTAATTTTCGCTAAACCTTTTTCGGTTTGAACAATCGCCCCCTTTGTTAGGATATGCCTTCGAGAAAGCTCCTTTGATGCGGGATTTTCTTCAAACCTTAGAATTTTTACCTTTTCGGTCTTTTTAGTTTTTGGGTCGGTAATATTAGCGAAAGGCGTTGAAAATAGTTTTAATTTTGAATTTCCACCGAGAGTTCTTTCTTTTTTCTTTTTCTCTGGTCCAACTTCCGTATCTATTGCTGGTCGGGCCAAATCCCTATTTCTTTTTTTACTAAAATATTTATATTTTTTACCGGTAAATTTTCTTTTACTCTTTGCTTGACTACGCGCCAAATCGATTTGACCTTAGTTAATAATATATCTTGTTTTAGGAAGTGAGGGGTTTCTAATAAATTTTTACAACTTTAATCTAAAAAATTAATTGTAGCATTTTTATATAAGGTTGAGGAGATTATAGGAAAAAAAAAAATTTTATTTTATTTTTTATTGATTTCCTTTCATTGTATATTATTAAGAATTGGAAAATTTTAATGAACAATACTGTTCATTAATATTGTTGCTAATTGGTATTGTTCATTAATATTGTTGCTAATTGATATTGTTCATTAATATTGTTGCTAATTAATATTGTTCATTGAAATTGAATCCCCTTCAAGAAGATTAATATACTTCAAAGTTCAAGTTATCTTGTTTTTAAAAAATTTAAGATCATAGGGAAAAAAATTAGCATAAATTTAGTTTCTCACTTGAAAGTTGATTGAAAATGGTTAAGAAAAAAAAATTTCAAACGAAAAAAACCATTTCTGTGGTTTTAATCAGTATCATTTTGTTTTCTCATATAACTCCGCTATTTAACGACTATTTAGCAGAATTATCTAGTAATGATGATAATACCGACCAGCTTAGGGATCCCTTTTACGATCCGTCTCTATCAAATTTCCTGTATGAAGATGGCGTAAACGAGGCCATATATCATTTCAACGCTAAGGAGGAGTGTTATATTTTGGCAGAAGTTAATGGTACTGATTTCACGAGTTTTGAGCTTGACAATGAAGTTTATCAAGTAAGCTATGGCATCAATATTATCGCTAAAGATTTTGGTAATAATTATACATCTCATAATATTACGATACAGCAGGAAGATGTAGATAATAAGAATTTCAAGTGGTTAGCAGTTGAACCGTTGTTTATTAGACAAGATAATATTACAGTTAATTTATCGGAAGAATACGAAACCAGTTTCAATGCCGGAGGGCCGATTTCAATTTTGATGCAACCCAACTTTAGTTATAACTATCTATATTTAGAAATTTTGGAGTTGGGTTCTGAAAGCATCGTCTTAAAAAATGTATTTGATCCAAACGATGGGTATCCAGAAATTGATAGTCGAGATTATAGTTCTTTCATTGAAGGCGGACAATATATCAGTTTTGATCTCAATCTAAAACCTGGAACGCACATAATGAAGGTATCTGGTAATGGATCAATTGACTATAAGATCCTCGTTGATTCAGATTGGGACAACGACTTAATTAGAGATGTAGAAGAAATTCAAAAATCGCATTTACATTATTTAGATCCCACAGTACCCAATATCTGGGGTTATTTTGAGAAAGCAGATAGCATATTGATTGGATATTCTGAAGGTCTTGCCGAGGGTCATTATTCTTTTTACATACCCGAATCAAGTGAGGAAACTCACTATTTATACATCGACATGTTTGAGGGATATTTTTCTGACATTATAATCGATGGAGATGATTTAACTCTTAAAAACATGAATTTTTCTTTAGGTCTTCACGAATCAAACGGGTGCTCTCAATTTTATGGGCAGGTAGATGCTGGTTGGCATGAAATATTTTACCAATACGATAGTAACAAATCGGCTGTAATATTTTTTAGGATCAATTCAGAGACAATAATAACATTAGATTATTCAAGCACTTTGGATACTGATGGAGATGGTTTAAAAAACCACGAGGAATATAAGAGTGGATCAGAACCCTATAATATCGATACGGATGCCGATGGGCGACCAGATGTATACGATGCGTCTCCCTTGTCTTCTCTAATGTTGGATAACGATAAAATGGCTCAAGTTGTAATTCCGCACGATCAAACCAAGAACACCTTAATTAATATTGTCGTGAAAAAACCATCATTCGATTATTCCACCTACTCGACTCCAAGACTATGGAACGGTAATTTAAATGTCTCGATTTATTTTGTAATGAGGTTATTTGGAAACGAGAGCATCACGCGAACCGAGCTAGTGGATTTTTGGAAATACGATCCCTCAAATGTAGAGACATATTCGCTTGTAGACAATTACCCCTGCACCGGTGTTGGCGATGCCATTCCAGATGAAAACGATCCAAATGCAGAATTCATGTTCATTTTAGCAAAACCTAGCTTGGAAACATTTGAGTTTAACCTTAAATATCCCGTGGGACACCCTGCGAAGGCAGATGGGGATGGAGCAATTGACCTTCGGTTTGATTTCATATGGTTAGTTACATATTATAATGAAAGCTCTGTAGATACAAAGATCATTCACTATTACGACATAGAAGAAGACATCATCATTCAATCAATAGTATCTCGCGAAATTGATGAAGTGAGCTACATTTTGGGCTCACCTGACTCGATGATCGAGAATCAGGTCCTCTGGAATCTTGCCCAAAATCCTGAGCTAGAGATTTCTGGAGTGTATGATCCTTACGCTGAAGAAGATATTGTAGGAATTGGTACCATCGATTATTTAAATTTGACCGATCAATTAATTAATGATCGAGAAACGACTCCAATTCTTACTGATGGAGAGTTTGTCGGGGAAACTGCTTCCGCAATAATAAGACCAGATGGAGACATTGTAAATGATTTTTGGAGTCCCTCACAACTTTATTCTAGAATTAATGACGAAATACTATCACCTAGCGCGGGGGATGGCAATTACATTATAGGACCCAATAATTATATTGAAGATCTTACTTATTGCGAATTGGATTTAAGCACTTTTAAAATGGGGAGCGGAAAGCGCGTGAATAATATAAAGGTCTGGGTAAGAGGTAAAGCCACCACGGAGTCCATACTTAAAATTGACTTTAAAACAACTTCAGGAGGTTCTTCTACAACAACTCTTGGATTGGTTGGTACTAGTTTTTCATGGGAATCTGCAGAGTGGAGTGGAAATTGGGAAAATGGAAAGTTTATTGGATTATGTTTATCGCAAGAAAACCTTGACTCATTTACTATTGGACTTACTCCGGCTAATATGTATTATCCGGCAGGAGAAGTTCATATTGATGCAATTTATGTAGAAGTTTCTTACCAGACCTATAATGAAACCCTATTAGAGAACGAAGTATTATATGTAGCAGGTCTTCAGAGCAATTACGACGTGCTCAACAAGATCAACCTCAAGGAAAACATTCCAAATCCTAGTTTTGCAGTGAATTATTCAGGAAATTATCAGGTTTATTTTAGTTTCAATTCGATAAACAACGATCTCTCCCTAATCACGAGAACAATAGAGGATGTTAATATTTTAAACCAACAAAACTCGATTTGTTATATAATCACTTGGCAGGATTTTTCCGATGAGGAGATTATTAACCACGAACAAAGAGCTGACATTAAAGGGCTTCCCATTCGTGTTAAAGTGACAGAGTTTGACATTGCAGCAGTTTTGGAAGTCACCAGAGCTCATGGAAGCGCAATTCCACTAGATAAAATTCCTTCATCATTATACGAGGAGCTGCACGACAAGATCCTTCTCGAAAATCGAACTTACATAGAGCGATACGACGATGAATTCACGGTTCCTACTATACAATTTCAAAGAGATTGCGATATTGTTAAGGGAATTATCGATTATCGACTTGACGATGTGATACTTGCAGATCTATTTTTTACCGAAGATCGCCAATTAAACATTGACTTGGCTTCAGAATACTTCGATTTCGGTAGAAAATTCTTGAAATCAATAGATTCCTTGGAAATGAAAGGTCTAAAAAGTTACATAGAACTTTGGTTAACAAATTTTCAAAAAATTGATGACAAATTTGAAGGTATAAGAATGAGTTATCATTATAGAACTCGAAATTCTCCTAAAAATCCCTCACTTCTTGAATATACTGACGATCTCATCGGTTATATTAATGAATTGGGCGCTGACGATCTAACAGCCATATTGAAAATCTCTGATTGGATGCGAGCCTGGAGAATTTATACGGAGCGGGAATTTGTCGATTACACGGATGGTGGAAAAAAATTATGGGCAGAACTCCGTTGGAAACTTGTACAATTCGAAAATGAAAAACTCACAATATGGTTGAAAGTGCAAATTCGGGCACTTCAAATTGGAAAGATTTTTGCTGCGGGATTAGCCATTTGGAATATTCTTTTATATGCAGATGATTTATTTAATTTAAATCAAGAATTACTTGCAGGTAAATTCATAAACAGTTCAGGTACATTTTGGTTAAGATTGTTTATTGGGGTTGGTGGCGCTATGTGTTCAGCATTATCTATCATTCCCTTGACAAGATTGAGTAGTTTGAATCCCTCTGGGAATCTTGGAACTTTTCTATTCTGGTTTGGACAATTATTAAGATTTTATGGTATGTGGGTCGATATTCTTTACGCGATGAGCATATATGACGAGAATCCCGAATTAGCTGTCCATATAGCTGCAACAGCAATAGCGACAACATCAATTGTTATTGGAGTTGATGTAATATTACTCCTTGCTCTTGGATCTTCTTGGAAAACCGTAGGTATTTCTTTAATAGTTGGTGTGTTTATTTTTTTAATATCATTAATTCCACCTGCTAGCGCATCATTTACAGTAATAGAACACTACCCCAATACATACTTTACAATTCCCACGGACGACATTAAAAGACATGGTAGCCTCGAAGTAGGAGATACAATAGGTCTTACTGTATCTTTTTTAAATACCGGATCTTTTTCACTTAAAATGAGGGGAAGATTTAGGTTGGAAGATGGCGAAGGAGACTGGTATGGAGACTGGAGTGGAGAGCAAGGAAATTGGGACGACGAAATGGATTACAGTCCAAATGGAAATAGATATTATGTTAATACATATAATATAGGTCAGGAGTGGACATATTATAATTTTGAAAGATCTATCCCACATCCCACCATAAATTTATGTTCTGCTCTTGAAATCGGTGCTGATAGAATAGGATTTCGTCTCGAGGGTCTATTTGGATATGGGACGGAATATAGAGATAGGATATATGGTTTTACAAATACGATTACTCCTTTTGAGATGATGGTCTTAGAAAACACTATTACAAGTTTCTTCAGCAATACAGAGATATTACCCGTATCGCATTCATTATCGCG
>JAHQWX010000054.1 GCA_029856375.1 Promethearchaeia archaeon
TAAGAAACTTAGGACAAAAATGCAAAGATTAGCCCAAGAAGCGTTAGATATTATTTACAAGCTTCCACTAAAACATTCGAAAGAAGAGCTCAATCAACTTATTCGTTCAACATTGGAAGACATATAAAAAAAGATTAGATGCTAAGTCGAATAGGTTTCCGTCTCTTCTCAACATGCTTTAGAGTCTTAGCTTTAACCTTCAACTCTCTCACCTTGACTGTCTATCTGTAGAACAGCTGTACTTAAAAAACTTTCTATAGCTTACATAAAAGATTTTTTATTTATGTTGGTATTACAACATATTCGTATAAAATTGAAGGCTAAAGCAAATTTACAAAAGATCAGTATTTTCAAAAGAGATTTTTTAGCTATTTTTGTCGTCGTTGCTAATACTTTCGTCTGGTATACGCTGATTTACATATTCATGAGTGATATCATTAATAGTCTTGATGTTACCAGTATTGAAGCATTAGAAATATCCGCCTTTTTTTACGTTGGTATCGCCTTTTCGGCCATTTTGAATCCAATCATTGCAAGGAGATTCATTAGAGGTTTCTTTCTCTTGTCGTGGATTGTTTTGGGCACATGCGCTTCAGCGACGCTATTTATTTTTGAAATTTATATGCCTATAAGTGCCTTTCTAATATCTCTATTTCTCGGTTTTTCCATTGGAATAGGCTTGCCCTCTTCTTTGGCCTATTTTGCCGATAATACAAATGTTGAAAATCGAGGAAAATTGGGCGGAATTATATGGGCTGCCGCAGGCATAGTAACTTTGTTAATTTCGCTTCTTTTTTATTTTTTTAATATCAATATTCTAACTGGAATTTTGATACTTGTCGTTTTAAGAATAAGTGGTGTGCTCTTTTTTTTCCTAAAACCTTCTAAGAATACGCTTTAATTATATCCTAAGACGATATTAGTTACATACGAGTGTGAAAAAATAATAAATCGTAAAGTCGTATGTCAAAAATAAAATATGTAAAAGTGGCTAATAAAAAAAACAAATATCTCCAAGTTATATTTTTTGTAGCATTTATAGCGTTAATTACAATTTTGCTCGTTCGAATTATTCTTGAAAACCCGACTAATCCTATAGTATTATTTTTTTATGTAGAATTTTACTTTTCTCAACTGTGTCTTGTTTTATTCGTATATTTCTATTTAATCAATTGGAAATCGAAGATATTGTTTGCAGAAGAAGATATTTACGAAACAGTTATTTCGAGGAAGAAAACTCCCATTGAGAGATTAGCAGTAAGTAAGAGTTTAAAACCAAAATTTGTAGTTGAAATTATTGAAAACTTAATATCACAAAATAGGCTGTCCGGAGAAATAAAAGACGGAATATATAGTTCGGAATTTACTTCTGCACCAACATGTCCTCTGTGCAAAAAGCCGATTGAAGACGAGTTCATAATGACATTCTGTAACCATTGCAAGCGACCCTTTCATAAAGATCATCTAATCGATTATTTGAATGAAGTAAAAGAAAAATGTCCTGTCTGCCAAAAGACTTTAACATTGGCTGATATAATAAAATAAAAATAAAAACGAAAAACATTTCCTATATTATAATAAGAAGCAAATATAAAAAATCGAAAATTATGTCCATGAGGTGCCCGAGGTGTGGAAATACACCTCCTAAGGATTCATATGTGTGTTCATTTTGTGGTAAGCGCTTACGGCAGGAAAGAATTGAAAACTTTTTCATTTTTCAGCGATTTGAGGAAGAGTGGAACGCACCTTTGGGCTTTTTCACTAAATTATACTTATTAATCATCAATCCCGCAAAAGCTTTCTGGGATATTAACCATAAAAGGGATTCTTCACCTGGTTTCCTTATATTTCTTTTTAATGCACTAATATATGGATTATTTGGTTTAGCAATATTTTCACATTTTCAAATCACCAGTATTCATGACAATCCAGTTAGCCCTTTAGATATCACAGTCACCTTTGGTTATTATTTTTCATCGTTCATTTCTTTTTTTGCATTTGGTCTATTATATTATCTCCTATTTTTCTGGATCTTAACTTATTTTTTTATCAAAGGTGCGAACTATTCAATAGGTTTCACGGAGAGAATAGAAGAACGCTTTGGAAAAAAGGTAGAAGAAGCAGAAGAATCGTTGACTACACAAACTGGGGCTACCTCAATATTTAGTATATATAAAGCCGGGACTCTCTTGCAAAAACAGGAAGCAAACAAGTATAAGATGCTCTTTTGCGCTTTTACTCCATTCATATTAATTGGATTAATTAAAGTTCTCATCGTCTTAATAGGAATGCCAAACACAACAATTGCGATAACTTCTGGATTTGAAATACCTACCTCAGTCTTTAATGCTATGTTTCAAAGTCCGTCGTGGATAGTGTTAGATATAATTGATACAATAGTACTGATAGGCTGGATCCCAATAACGATGACAATCGGGATTAGAGAATTGGCTAATTCATCGACTTTTAGAGTTTATGTTTCGTCGGTTGCAATTGGGACGATATGTGCTATCGTTCTATTTTTATTGAAACCCACCATTCAAGGATTAATGTAAGACAATCAAATAAAGATTCAAATGAAAAAACAGAAATCTGTACTTGAAATAGAATCAGAATTATATTCCTTAGTGAAAACTCTAAAAAGAATTCATGAGAGGTATAAAAAAGGAGAAATCCAAGAAAATTTTTATTTAAAATCCATTAAATCTACAATTCGGGAACTGATTCAATTTAAGTTTGAACTTCAAGAAAAAAATGTGCAAATGAAGGATTTTCTCCAAAAAGTGGAATTCTCTGAGGATTATTTTAAGATTGTAGACATTATAAACAACATTTCCAATCTTAAATCCAATCCTAATACTCTCGATCAAAAAAAAATAAGTACAAAAAATGGTATGAACGCGAAAATTCAGCGCGCAGTGTTAGAACTTCCTGGATTATCAACAGAAATAACTGCTGCTTTTATAACTTTAATGGATGCTCTTAAATTGGGCGATATCGCTTCAGGAAAACTATTAAAGAAGCTATTTTCCGACCTACTCTCGGCTCTACATAGATTTCCTGGATTAGACGATTTAAGCGAAGAAATAGAGACTCTATCTATTAACATTAATAAATTACAAGACGACGAGATACAAAATACTCAAGATCAGGAGAATTTAGTCGACCAAATTTATACTATTTTTAACGATTTTAAGAATAAATTGAACATCTGATCAAGGATTCCTTAATTTAAGGCAATTCGATTTTTAGAAAAAGGAAAACTTAATTTTAGAGAAAAAATTAAATCATATACATTTTAGATCTTATAATATAAATTAGTGGTGCTGGCAAATGGTAAAACCTGGATATCGAAGTCATTCACAAGCAAGATATAAGAAAACTACACCAGGAAACAGAAATGTCATCCATTATAAGCGGAGAAAACCTAAAAAAGCTCATTGTATGATCTGTAAAAAACCGCTTCAAGGAATTCCACGCCTTAGACCTTCGGCTATGAAAAAAGTCCCAAAAACTTCCCGAAAAGTTACAAGACCTTATAGTGGAAAATTTTGCGCCACCTGCCTAAAGCAACTTATTCAAGAAGAAATTTGGGCAGAGTAGTACTAAGAATACCCCCAAAACCGGTCTTAAGTGATTCTTTTTGATAATAACAATATCTGGACTTCACGGCACGGGAAAATCAACTATTGGGAAAAAAATTGCGGAAATTTATAATTTACGGTATTACGCCACCGGAGAAGCTTTTCGCGAATTTGCAGAAGAATACAAAATGTCGTTGGCAGATTTTACTAGTTACGCAGAAAAACATCCAGATATTGATATTAAATTAGATAAAAAGATAAATGCCATTGCAAACGAAGGTAATGTGCTTATTGACAGTCAACTGAGCGCGTACATCCTTAAAGACAAAGCAGATTTCAAAATTTTATTGAAATGCGAACTAGAAACAAGAGTAAAAAGAATGAGCGAGCGAGATAATACCCTATACAAAGAAAAAGTCGACGAGACTCTCCGTCGAGAATTAAGCGAGGCCGATAGATTCAAAAGACTGTATAATATTAATTTAAAAGACGAAGATAAGAAAAAAGAAATTTATGATTTAATTATCGATACTAAAAATTTATCTATCGACGATGTTGTAAACCAAATAGTGTCTGAAATTAAAAAAACAAGTAAAAAAGCGAAATAAAACAAAAAATTATTATTCTAAAAATTATTGATATTATTAAATTAAGTCATTGGTGCTTTTCAAATAATGAGTTCAGTATACGAAATAGGACGCGTTTGCGTAAAGACATTGGGCAGAGAAGCCGGAAGAAAGTGCGTAATAGTAGAAATAATTGATAGAAACTACGCACTGATCGATGGTTTGATGGTTAAAAGAAGGAGAGCAAATATCAAACATCTTGAACCGATAAAAGAAAAAGTTGATATCTCTAAAGGTGCAAGCCACGACGACATTGAGAAGGCAATTAAAGGCGCCAAACTCACTAAAAAAATGAAAGAAGTCGTAAAAATATCCCTTTGATACCGTTTTAAAAATTTCATTCCCGCACCTAAAAATTAATTTACTACCGCTTTTTATCAAAAAATTAGTACATTCCCCAAAAACAATAATAAATAATAATGCAGCCGTAGCCTAGCCTGGTAAGACGCTGGCTTGGAGCGATTAAATAACCTTTGTTATTTCACCTGTAAAGCCAGTGCGCGTATGCGCTCGTGGGTTCGAGTCCCACCGGCTGCGCCATTAAGACTAAAGCGTAGAGGAAGCGTTAAACATCAGGGAATTCTTGCGCTGCTGCTCCCATTCCTTTAAACATACTCTCCATTCCACCAGTTGCTTGCGTTTGTAATCCGAGTAATCTCTGAACTAGAGTATTGAAGGTAAAAGAGCATAAAAAGTACCACGCCGTGAATTGAATCCATCCGTTCCATCTATCTATGTGTCTAGGAATCCCAAATACTAAGGCAGTCCAAGCTGGCGGATCAGGTACGACTCCATTTATAGGGATATCTGTTGCTGCCCATATATATTCTCCCAAGAACAGAATGTCGTTAGCGTTCATTGGAGAGCAAGCAACGGGAAGTCTACCAAAGAACAAGTTTAAGATCCCGAAAATTATTATCATAGGGAGAAAGGTAATGCAAGTTGGTTTAAGTCGCTGCATAGCTATCCCTTGCTGAATATTCTTAATAAATTGCTCCTTTCGCTTCCATTTTATTACTTCCTTTTTGTATTTCTTAGGATTCGTTTCTGCAAGTTCTATTATCTTCGCTTTCTCCTCTTGATGTTTTTTGATGAGTAGTTGTTTTCTATTCAACTCCTCGGTATCGACTAATTTCGTCGTCAAAAAAGCAGATATCAATGACACTGTTAGGGATAGTAAAATTACAAAAAATGTTGAGCCTAAAGGATATATAATTAATGTCGATAAATCGAACGGTTCTGTATATGTAAATATTAACACTTTTCAAACCTCCTTTTTTAATCTAATCCTAAAAATCCTCGAAGAGCGGGATATTGTTCAGCTGCTGCCTCTTTTGATATTGTCTCGGCGTATTGGTGGATTATACCTATGCAAATGAGCAATCCTGTCCCTGAGGTAAGCGCACCCATGGCGTCTGATACGAAGCTCATAGTCCCTACGATGATTCCACAAAGGATGGTAAGCGTGGGTATATAGCGCTCCAATATTCTCTCAACTATCCTTTCAGACCTTCTAAATCCGGGGACTTGCATGCCGCTATCAATGATCTGCCTCGCGATATCGCGACTCGATAGTCCGCTCACTTCAACCCACACTCTTCCAAATAATATGCACAATACCATAAAAATACTTAAGTATATAAATGATCGCAACGGGTCGTCAATAACTGATTGAAAACCCTGAGGGGGCGTCATAAAGTATAATATGCCTCCCGTTGGATTTAAATACCCTCCCATTGCACCTCCTCCTGCGGGGGTTTGTTCAAATGTACCTACTAAATTTGCCCAAAACTCCCACCCCCACGCTCTAAACCAACCATTCGGTCCGGCTATAATCTGACCGAAAAATAATATGTTAGCGTATAAAGCAGAGACGAGAATGACGGGAATATTTGAGACATAGAGTAGTTTAATTGGATACTTCCCCTTGAAACCTCTGTAACCTGCATATTGAAGGGGGATATCGATAGTCACGCTCTCAAAATAAACTACTATGATGAAAATGATTATTGTTGTTACAATACTTAGAAGACCGGGCAAGTTCGATGGCCGTACCCACAGGTCTATAGCTTGCACCGGGGCGTCTGGATTAAACAACGATGTAAAGAACGCAATAACTATGCCGCGCGGCATACCATCGTAATGTTCTCCAGTCATTTCAATAAAACTAAAGCAATTCCAGAAGATTTGACCAGCAATTCCAGTTGCAATGAATAAACTTACGCCGCTTCCTAACCCCCACCCTTTTTGCAACAACTCATCGAGAAGTATTATAATCAATCCCGCAAAAAAGAGTTGCAAAAAGATAAAGATAATTGCAGCAGGCCCTAATTCGCTTATATCTCCAAACGCTCCACCGAGAAGATAAGCAATTGTGTTAAAAACCGTGAGAAACATAGACAACACTTTCTGAGCCCCCGTAAAAAGGGATCTATCGAATGGGTCTCCCATATTTATTTTAATCAGATTTGATCCCATTAGTAATTGCATAATTAAACCTGATGTAACTATCGGACCTATCCCTAATTCGGTTAGTGTGCCCCTCTGAGAAGCCAAAATAACGCGCATCCAATAAAAATAATCTTCTGTATCTTGAACATTTACGCCATAAAGTGGTATATTGCTCATTATTAAAAAAATTATTAAAGCAATTGCAGTCCACATTAATTTCTCTTTAAAAGATACTTCTCTGTCGGGTTGTTTTATCTCCGGCATTAATCTAACGAATGGAGAAAAGAATCGTAAAAATCGACTTGTTGTGTGAGACATTTTTTTTGTTGTTTAATAGATTGAAAAGTTATTAAAAATTACTTAAACTAAATTAATATGTTTTAGAATAAAATTAAAAAGGTTGGTTAAAATAAAAATTATTTGGAAAGAGAAACCAAACCAAATACTTCGATTTATGTTTTTAAATAAACAAACCAACTGAATTTTTGATGTTGCTATAAGATTTTTAAATAAATTAATATTTTTAAATAAATTAAAATTCAAAGAATACATAATATTATTCTATACACTCAAAACAAGTGAAATTTTAATGTCGCTAAAAGACTTTACTAAAGAGGTATTCACCCGATACGGGTTCACCGAAGAGATGATAAATGTTTATTTAGCTTTTTTGAGGATTCCTCGAGCTACGATCAGCCAAGCGTACATGTATTTAAACGCGGAAGCGGAAATCAATAACGAAACCTTAGATGCAGACTTAGCTAAAATCGTTGAAATTACTGACGATTTAGTAAGCAAGGGGTTTCTAAAAAAGATAGAGGGAATTGTCGATAGGTATATTCCTTTAGAACCGTTTTTTGAGCTATTTACAAAGGAATCCGGATTGTTGAGGGGAGAAATTTCAAAAATTAAAGATACCGTCCTTGCAGATCAATCAACTCGCTTCGAAACTTTAGAAGGGATTCAAGACAATTCGATTAACGAAATTACAGACGCAGTTTCAACCCAAGTTAATGATTTTTTTGTCGATTCCGACAAAAAGGATTCCGACAAAAAGGAGAAACTGGAAGCTGCAAATAAAAGGCTTACAGACACGCTTAAAACCCTTGAAAGCGACCTTCACGGAATTGTTGAGAAAGATTATTCCGAATTAAATAAAGATATCGACGAATTAGATTCAGAGGTAAATAATGAATTAGATAAAATTTCAGCAAATCATAATAAATCTACTAAAGCTTTAGAATCAAACATTCATAACATTTTTAACACCCTAAATGGGAATATCAAAAAAATCTCGGAGGATTTTCTTAGCAATAGCGAAAGCGGATTAAACTCGTTCAAGGACGATATAAACAAAATTGTTGAAGAACTATTGGCAGATTTTGGTGATAGGGTTTCTAAGCTTGAAACTGAATTAAAAAAGGATCTTGACGCTCATGTCGATCATCATAAAGATAAAGCGGCAGATTTGAAACCTTTAATGGAAAAAATCTTAGAAAAATATCTCGATCGAATGGATAAGGTTGTTACCGACTTAAAAAATAGAATCGATGCTCTTTTAAAGGAACACATTTCAACTCTTGATAAAACCTCGTCGCAGCTTGAGGGTAGATTAAGCGACAATGTTGATAAGAGACATACAATTCTAAAGAACCAGGTAAAAAAGTTTAAAGAAACAACTCTAACCTTGATGGATAATTTGATTGATATTTCTACTAAATTAAGCGATCTCGCGGACGAATTAGCAAGCAGAGGGAGCGCTTTCAAGGCTCTATTTGCTGGAAAACATAAAAAATATGTTGCAATTAATCAAGAAGTTCAAGAGCGAGTTGGTACTATATCTGATACCTTGAAAGAAGATTTTAGCTCGTCAACTGATAAATACGTTGATGATACACAAAAAACAACTACCGATTTAAAAGGAGATATAGGTAAAACCGTTAAATCCGAAAATGTTACCTTTAAAAAGGGGACAACCGACTTAAACGATAGAGCTCAAAGCACAATTAATGCAGAATTGGAGAGTCTAGCCTCCGAACTATCTACAGAAGTTGAAGACACAATAAACGATGGAGTAAATCACTGTTCTGAAACATCCTTGAAACTGAAAGACTCGTTAGAGACATCGCTTCATCAACATCACGATGATTACAATAAGGCTATTACAGTACATAACGAAACTACATTAAAG
>JAHQWX010000055.1 GCA_029856375.1 Promethearchaeia archaeon
ATTAAAGCTTTAAATATTTTAAAGAGAAATGTATTTACTCTTGATTTAAATCAGATAATATCTCCTTTATGTGCTGATATTGAATATTTCGAAATTTCAAACAAAAACATACCAAAAAATATGAAAGTAACAACAATTATGAATCCTCCGTTCGGAATTCAAACCAAAAAGGCTGATAGAATCTTTCTAGATAAAGCATTTGAGTATTCCGATGTCATTTATTCAATACACTTGTCTAACGACGATAATAGAGAATTTTTAATTTCTTATATTGAAAAAAAACAATGGATTGTTGATGATATCTTCACTTTTAATATGATTCTAGAGAAAACATTCGAGTTTCACACTCAAAAAAGAAAAAAGGTTTTAGTTGATTTGTATAGAATTGTAAAAAGAGATTGATTCATTGATAGGATTTCCAATCGTCAAAACTCTTAGGATATTTCATTATATCAGGAAAGTCTCCTTCAATTCTCAATAATTGATTATATTTAGCATTCCTATCGCTTCTACAAGGTGCACCCGTTTTAATAAATCCCGTGCATAAGCCAACAGACAAATCAGATATAAAGGCATCGGAAGTTTCACCTGAACGATGAGATACAACCACGTTGAAATTAGCGTTATATGCCATTTTTGCAGCATCGATTGCTTCTGTCAAGGATCCAATTTGATTAACCTTTAGTAATAACGCACTCCCCGCATCCATTTTTATTGCTTTTTCTAAAATTTTAACGTTAGTAACGGTTAAATCGTCGTCGACAATTATAACATTCTTATTCACATTCTTTGTTAATTTCCTAAAACTTTCGAAGTCGTTTTCATCAAAGGGATCTTCAATTGACTTTAATGGATAATCTTCAATAAGATTAATGTAATATTGAACCATTTCGTTGCTATCTAAGACTTTTCCGTCGATATAATACGCCCCATCTTTATAGAATTCACTAGCAGCTGAATCTAATGCTAAAACAAAGTCTACTCCTGGATGAAATCCAGCGCTATTAATCGCTTCTATAATAATATCTAAGGCTTCTGTTGTGTTTTGCATTGAAGGTGCAAATCCGCCCTCATCACCGACATTGATAGAATTTTTACCGTATTTTTCTCTTAATAAATCCTTCATTGTATGATATGTTTCAGTCAACATTTGAATAGCTTGTTGAAAACTTTTCGCACCAATTGGGAGAACCATAAATTCTTGGATTGCCAACGCATTTCCAGCGTGTTTACCTCCGTTTAATATGTTTGACATGGGAATTGGCATTAAATAAGAATCAGTAGATTTATCGTGGCTCAATTTATACAAGTGTTCAAATAAAGGAATGTTTTGCAATCTTGCTGCGAGTTTCGCTGCTGCTAGAGATATGGATAGAACTGCGTTTGCTCCCAGTTTGCCTTTATTTTCTGTTCCATCTATGCTAATCATCTCGTTATCGAGCTTAGTTTGTTCTCTTATATCAAATCCAATTAGCTTCTTGGCTAAGATATCATTTACGTTTGACACAGCTGTTTTGACGCCTTTCCCTAAGAAATCGCTTCCACCATCTCTTAATTCTAACGCTTCATTACTCCCAGTAGAAGCACCCGATGGGACAGCAGCTCTCGCATATTCTTTACCGCAAAATAGATCCGTTTCAACCGTTGGATTTCCTCGACTATCTAAAATCCATCTTGACTTAATGTCTGTAATTTTAAAATCTGCCATTTTGATTTCACAAAAATTTGTATAGAGTTAATTGAATAATTTATTTATTTAAAAAAAATTAAAATTATAATATTCTACGAATCATAAATTTTTAAATATTTATTAAATAATTAGTCCTTAATTTATCCACCAAAAACGCCATGTCTCAAAAACTAGCAAAACCTTGGGTTGAAAAATATCGACCAAGGAAATTAGACGATGTTGTAAATCAAAAAGAAATAGTCGCCCGTCTTAAACAATTCGTTAAAGACAAATCAATGCCTCACCTAATCTTTTCCGGACCAGCCGGAACAGGGAAAACCACATGCGCGCTTGCAATGGTCCGAGAATTGTATGGTAAAGAAATGGCACCTAACACGACCTATTTGGAGTTAAACGCAAGCGATGAGAGAGGAATCAATGTTATTAGGACGATCATTAAGGATTTTGCAAAAGCGAGGGCACCAGTAGCGTTTCCTTTCAAAATACTCATATTGGACGAAGCGGATAATATGACCGCACCAGCGCAGCAAGCACTGAGACGCACTATGGAAAAATATACTAAAAATTGTCGAATGATCTTGATTTGCAATTATTCAAACAAAATAATATTACCTATACAGTCAAGAGCGGTGGTATTTCGCTTTTCGAGATTATCTAAAGATGATATTGTGGAGCGATTGACTTTAGTATCGAAAAGGGAAAGCATACAAATCGACGACAGTGGATTGGAAGCTCTCGTTAAAGTCGCTGGGGGAGATTGTAGAAGGGCGATTAATTACTTCCAATCAAGCAGTACATTATCCGACGAAGTCAATGAGGAAGTCATATACAGAATCGCAGGAGAAGTCCCATCCGAAGATATCGTTAAAATTTTAAAATTTTCGATTAAAGGAGAGTTACAATTAGCAAGAGCAATTTTAAATGAATTAGTGAGAGATTACGGTTTATCGGGTAGTAATTTGATTAGACAAATGCACCGGGAAGTGTACAATTTAGAGATTTCTGAGGATAAAAAGGTAGAAATTATAAAGATATTAGCAGAAATAGAGTACCGACTGAGCCAAGGTGCAACTGAGGAGATTCAGTTAAATTCACTTTTGGCAAAAATTGTTTTATTAGATGCGAAATAGACTTAATTAGTCTCTAATAACTGCAAGTAAAAAGAAAAAAGTACGATAAGGAACGAATACCTTAGTTTTTTATGAATATTTATAATTATTAACCAAATTCATATCAACTTTTTTATAAAAGTAGGTTTTAATTAAATTATCGATTAATTTTCGATAATTATTCAAAAAAAACAAACAAACAAACAAAAAAATAAGAAATATTAACGAGGTAAAAAAGATGGTTGATATTACTGATACTTTAGATGTAAAGGGAGAAGTTTGTCCGTATCCTGATGTAAAAAGCAAGAGAAAAGTGAAGAAAATGAAATCTGGAGATGTGCTTAAGATCTTAGTAGACTATCCTCTTTCAGCGGAGCGAATCCCTGAAACGATGAAATCTTTAGGGCACGAAGTTATCTCCATCGATAAGGTAGGAGATGCTGATTGGGTTATTCTCGTTAAAATTAAGTGAAGTGAAAAAAATGGTAGATATAGTAACAGTTGTAATTCCTGGGCTAATAGTAGGAATACTATTTGGTTTTATCTTACAGCGTGGTCGCTTTTGTATGAATTCTGCGTTTAGAGATATAATCTTATTGAAAGAATATAAATTAGCAAAGGGAGTAGCGCTTGCACTAGGAGTTGAGATGATTGGATTTTCAATATTGATACTGGGAGGAATAGTGACTGCAAATCCAAAACCTTTTACGGTGTTAGGAAGTATTCTTGGAGGTTTGATTTTTGGCATCGGAATGGTCCTCGCATCTGGATGCGCTAGTGGAACATCGTATCGAGTTGGAGAAGGAATGACCGGTTCATTTGTTGCGTTGCTTGGATTAGGAATTGGTGCTTACACGACTAAGTCTGGAGTTATGTCGTGGGCTAGCAGTTCATTAAAAACCACAATAGCAGATCCCATTACTAGTGGTGGACTAAGGATTGCAGGTGACGCGACACCGATTATTATGCTTATTATCGGTATTGCAGTGATCTGTGTTTTTGTCTATTTCCACTTAATTCCGTATTTAAAAGAAAGAAAAGAGAAAAACGAAGCAATCTTAGATTTTAGCGACATGACAACCAAAATATTTAAAACTGCGTATCCATGGTGGATTTCTGGTCTAGCTATCGCTATATTGAACTGTGCAGCATGGATATCCTCGGCAGCAGGCGGTAGAAATTATCCATTGGGAATTACTGCTGGTTGGCTTGGGTGGCTTCAATGGTCAGTTACTGGGCTTGATAGTGCATTGAATTGGCTTGTATTTATGGTGGCAGGACTAGTATTAGGATCTTTAATAGCGGCAATAATTTCAAAAGAGTTCAAATTGAGAATTCCTAAGGAAGGTAAAACTCTATTATTACAATTTCTTGGCGGGCTTCTCATGGGATTTGGAGCAGTTACTGCTGGAGGCTGTAATATCGGGAATCTCTTAAGCGGAATACCCATGGGTTCAGTAGGAAGTATCATGACGGGAATCTTCATAGTTCTCGGTTGCTGGCTTATGGCTTATTTGCTTTTTATGAGAGGAGAAGAATAAAAAAAGGATATGAAATAAAATGGGAAAATTAGGTATTCTTTTTTTTACAGGACCTTATCAGTCTCAAGCATGTGAAACTGTTTGCAAAATAGCTAACGCTGCATTGGATAAAGGACACGAAGTGCGAATTTTTTGTTATATGGACGCCGTTAATGCGGTTTTACAAAACCAAAAAAAAATCGAAGGGGTTTATAACATCGAAGAAGGATTTAAACAAATTCTCGATAAGGGTGCTATTGTGAGATTATGTAATTTATGCCTCCTAGTAAGAGGCACTACGCAAAATTGTATATCTCGTGAATGCGGCGATATTAAAAGAGCTGGAACTCCGGACTTAGCAAAAATAATAGAATTAACAGATAAATTAATAGCCGTATGCTAAGGTGAGATAAAATGTCAGAAGAAAAAAATGTGGTGATCCTTTTAAGAGAGCCTCCTCACGGATCTCTTCATCCAGTTGAGGGCTTAAGAATGTCAGTTGCAATAAGTAGCGATTATGACCCTATTACGATTGCAATTAAGGGAGCGGTATATACTTTTTTAAAAGGTTCAGATAAAACAATTTACCAAATGCATATAGAGTTCTTAAAAGAAATTGATTTAGATATCTTTGTAGATAAAAAATCTGTTGAGGAATTAGGTTTGTCTAAGGAAGATTTAATTGAGGAAGTGGAAATTATTGAGCACGACGATGTATTAAAAAAAATATCTGAGGCTGATTTAGTTATTCCATTTTAGGAGGCATGATGATAATGGGGAAAAAATCGCTATATTTCATTACAGATGAGGATGAAACAGGAATAGAGCTTGCTCTAGAGAATAAAGAAAACGATATTACAATTTGTTTGCTTCAAGATGCAGTATTCTTTGCTAATAAAACCAATAAATTAATTTCAGAAGCACTTAATCAAAATAAAACAGTTATAGTAGTAAAAGAAGATATAGAAAAAAGAGGCTTAACCAATATAATTAATAACAAGGTTAATGCACTAGATTACGGAGAAATTATTGACAAAATCTTTGAGCACGACTCTGTCATAAACCTATGATGGGTTAAATTTCAAATTTTAATTTAAAAAAATTTTTTCTTTTTTTTATTTTTCATTACTGAGTTTTAAAGAGAATTATTCAAAGATCGCTGATTACTTAAAAAAATTTTTGAATATTTACGTAATTATTGGCGTTTTATTGATATTGTAAATGCAAATCTTGTTGGATTGAATCCGAATAATGAATATTTATTCATATCTTCTCATAATTAGAGAATCTAATTTCCCTTTTATGAAAAACAATCATTTTTTTATAAAATTGCATATAACTACAATTATCAAATATCTATATTTGAAAAATAAAAAATAAAAAAGAAACCAAAAAGTTAAACAGGTAAAAAAAGATGCCAGTAAAAGTAGCTTTTATGCAACTATCTAGCTGCTGGGGTTGTCATCAGAGCCTAGTGAACGCTCATCTAGGTCTGTTGCAAGTACTACCAGCATTAGATATTGTGTATTGGCCTGCTGTAGTAGATTTCAAACACGATTCGTTGGTTGCGAGACAAGACGGAGAAATCGTTGTAGGTTTCATTGAAGGGATGATTAGAACCAAACAAGACCTCGAGAACACGAAATTAATTAGGCAAAAATCGCAAATGATTATTGCTTTTGGAACTTGTGCTTGCTATGGTAGCGTTCCTGGAATGGCAAATCAATGGACTATTAACGAAGTTCAGAGCAGAAAATTTATGGAAGTTGAGTCAGCGACGACTAGAAGGATTCCGGATCAACACGTCCCTGGATTTGAAGATAAGGTGGTCAATGTTGACGATGTAATTGATGTAGACATCTTCATTTCCGGATGCCCACCAAAAACTGAGGCAATCGTAGGAGCAGTAGTCACATTGTTATCCCGAACTGCACAGCCCATGAGCGATACAGCCTTTTGTAACGATTGTACTATAAGAAGTGATTGTTTACTTAACAAAGGGGTGGTGTGCTACGGTCCAATAACAAGCAATGGCTGCTCTCTGAAATGCACAAGTAAGGGTGATCCTTGCGTAGGATGCATGGGTCCCTCAAAAAATGTCGCTAATGAAGCACAGAAATTATTAGAGATAAGTAGAGGTCTCAGTGGAGCGAGTCAAGGCGATAAAAAGAATTTATTTGAATTCTTAGCGTTGTTCTTTAATCTTCCATTAATGGCCGGATTTGATCTAAGAATAGATCCTTTAAGGCAACTCAAGAAAAAAGGGAGGTTGTTGACTCCTTTACCGGATTTACCATCAACGACAGCGGAAATCGCACAAAATGCTGCCTCATTCCTAGCAAATAATCCAGATTTCCTAGAAATCTCAAATGTTTGTCAGACTTGTCCTCGAATCAGAGGAAATGGAACAATGACGAAAGTGAAGAGAGATTATGAGGGAATCCCGAATTTAACTGATTGTCTTATCGAACAAGGATATCTTTGCGCTGGACCAGTAACCAAAGCGGGTTGTGGTGGATTATGTATTAGAGTGAACGCCCCTTGCACGGGGTGCTATGGTCAAACTGAGTGGGTTACAGACCAAGGAGCAAGATATTACGAAGCAATTAAGCAAAGTTTCAATGTAGATTTATCTAAAGAGGATTTTCTTGCACAAGTGAAGGACCCAATTGGTACATTTAATAAATTTACTCTAGCATCAAATAGAGGTTTTAATAGAGGTGAACTATAAATGGTGAAAGAAATAGAAGTTGAGCCTGTTACTAGATTAGAAGGACACGGTGGGCTTCGAATAGTTATTGGAGATGACGGTAAAGTACAAGACGCTCAATTTAACATCACTTCGACAAGGTTTTTCGAGAAATTTTGTGAAGGCCGTTATTGCGAGCATGTACCAAGAATAACTCCAAGAATCTGCGGAATTTGTCCAATTCCTCATCATTTGACGCCTACTAAAGCTGTTGAGGATGCGTGGGGTGTTTCAATACCAGCACCAGCATATAAACTTAGACAACTATTAATCAACGCAAAGCAATATTCGTCCCATTTACTCCATTTCTACGCGTTAGCAGCACCAGACTTTCTAGTAGGTCCTTTTGGAGACCCAGCTCTTCGAAATGTTGTCTATGTTATAAATAAAATGCCCGATGTTGGGGCAATGGCTTTAAAAATGATGGACTATGGACAAAATCTCTGCGCAGCAGTAGGAGGTAAATCGGTACACCCAATTTCTGCAATTGTTGGAGGGATGAAAAAACCTTTAGACGAAGATGTAAGACAAAAGTTTCTTAAAGGGCTTGAAGAACAAATTGAATTTACCAAGAAAACAGTGGATATCGGATTAAAAGTTGTAACCGACTATTGGGATGTCGTTGCAAATGTTGGTGTAGTTCCAACTTATTATGTGGGAATGACCAACAACGGAGTTCACGATATTTACGAAGGAGACATCCGTATTGTATCTCCTGATGGTCAGAAATTCGATTACAAACCAAGAAACTACTTAGAAGCTTTAGGAGAACATATACCGGACCATTCGTACGCAACTCATATGTATTATAAGCCTGCTGGATATCCCGATGGAATCTATCGCGCTAATTGTTTAGCCATGATTAATTGTGCTGACAAAATGGCTACACCATTAGCAGACGAGGCTTTAAAAGCAATGAGAGCGAAGTTAGGAACTGATTGTATCCATCATACGTTTGCCTATCATTGGGCTAGGTTGATCGAGACTGTAGAAGCAATTGAGATTATCGCAAAATATCTTAACGATTCAGATATTTGCAATCCAGATTGTAAGACTTTAGATGTACAACCACGCGAAGCAGAAGGTGTAGGTGTAACTGAAGCACCTAGAGGCTTATTATTGTATCATATCTGGTCTGACGCAGAGGGGATCTGTAAAAAGCTGAATCTCTTAGTTGCAACTAACCACAACATTGCAGGTATTGAGAAATCGTTAATGCATGTCGCAAAGCAGGTTGTAGAGGACAAGGCATTGGAAGGGTTAAAATTGCCTGACCCGTGGATAAAATAAACTCTATAGAGATATTTTAATCCAAAATAAATAAATTGGAGAAGTGAAAAAAAAATGGCTGAATTTCCTGAAGGTGTAGTGAATCTCTTAGAAATGATAGTCAGATGTTTCGATTGTTGACTATCATGTGCCGCCCACATCACAGTAGTTGATGAGGATGGCGAGGAGATTTACTCTCGTCCGTTAAATGTTGGCCAAGGATGATTGTTCAATAAAAATCATAGATTGAACATAACTGCCCTTGCGTGGGTTAAACCAACAA
>JAHQWX010000056.1 GCA_029856375.1 Promethearchaeia archaeon
AACCTTTCAGAATAAGAAGCATTCTTATATTATTAGGATTCTGAGCATATATAGTCCCATGTCTAATAAATTTTTGATATAGAAAAATCAAGATTTAAACCCTCTTTTTGTGTATTCAAAATTTAATTCTTCTTGAAAATCTGGAGGAAGATTAAGATTCTTAGCGTGTTCAAAAATTTCTTTCAAACTTCCAGAATTCAATCCTCTTACTGTTTCTAAAATTCTGTTCAATTTACCTGCTTTTATACAAGGATCGGGTCTACCTCGTACTGGTAGGCCCGAGCAATCAAGAAGATCCCTCCCATGTAAATGGCGGCCGATATGAGGCCAGGGATGATTCCCCCGACCAGCAGTTTGGCAACGGATTGCTCGGTGATAACCCCGAAGAGGATGAGAATGATGCTCGGGGGAATCAAAGCGGCCAGGGTACCTGAGGCCGCCACCGTGCCAGCAGCCAATCTCCTATCGTACCCATATCGGAGCATTTCCGGAATAGCCACCTGCCCCATCACCGCTGCTGAGGCCAGGCTGGAGCCAGAACAGAAAGCGAAGGCAGTACATCCCACGACGCTGGACATTGCCAGCCCCCCGGGTAACCTTGCCGTCCACTTACGGGCTGCCTGGAAGATATCCGTGGTCACACCAGCATAGAAGGCGAAATACCCCATCAGGGCGAACATGGGAATGGTGCTCAGGGTGTAATTTGCCAACGCCCCGTAAGGCTCAGTGGCAATAGTGGCCAGCACCGCTTTTCCGCTGATGAGCAGAAACATTCCTCCAACACCCACTACGAACATCGCGAAGCCAATGTGCATCCCCAAGCTCATCAGCACGAGCAGTACCCCTATTCCCAAAATTCCCACTACTTGCGGATTCATCAGTCCACCTTCTCCTCAATGGACGTTGACTTCCCCCCAGCCCCCCCCCACAAGTTGTAAATTCGCTCGCCAATCCGCGTGAGAGTGATTACATCGTAATCAGTACCGGTAATTGCTGTAAGAAAGCGCGCGTAATAATCGAGACCTAGCGACCAACCTGCGAACGCACAAATTACCAGACTATCTTCAATAGCTTTTTGATTCTGTTTGAGGGCTAATAGATCAGGCTTCCCTCCAATTGTAAATCTATCAATTTTTTTTGGCGCCGCAAAGATTTCTAAAGAAGCCATATATCCAGTTAGATGGCAACCCCCTCTATTTGAAGTCGCATATCCTAACGCGTGACCAATTGCGCCTCTTGGATCGTAGGCAGGAAGCTCTAGATTCTTCACTTGCATTGCCGTTTCGAACGAGTTATACTTCTTTGCAAGTCTTGAGGTACCTTCGCAAAGTTCAGCACCTATATCCTCTTGATACGCAATCTGTTTAACAAGTTTTTTCAAAACAGATGCGTTTCCGAATTGAAGATCCTCGTTTTTAATTAACCCATTTTGCTGCAATTCCATGCCGCAGGCAATGCTACCGCCACATGAGATCGTATCGATGCCCAATTTATTACATAAGTAGTTAGCTTGAGTTATTGTAATTAAATCAAAAACACCTAGATTTGGTCCAAGTGCCCATACTGACTCGTATTCTGGACCTTTACCTTTCATATCACCTGCTTTCGTTAATCTCCCACATCTTATTGGACACGCAAAACAACCTTCAGGTTCTTGAAGTAATTTAGCATTAATTTCCTCTCCGCTGACTTGGAAAGATCTTTCGTCGTAACCTTTTTGAAAATTATTTATTGGAAACATTCCCAAGATATTAATGACATTTACGAGGGCAGAAGTACCAAATTTCGGTAGGGAAGAACGAGTAATAGGCACTACCTTTATTTTATCCTGTGCTACTCTGATGTATTTCTTTAGGAGATCGGGATCTTTTATCTCAAATTTCTTCTTTCCTCCTTTTACTACGATAGCCTTCAGTTTCTTAGAACCCATTACTGCCCCAACGCCCCCTCTTCCGAAAGCGCGAGCAGCATCGTTCATAATTGATGCAATTTTCACCAGATTTTCCCCTGCTGGCCCTATCATCAAAGTGTGAATATTTTGCCCTTCAATATTTCTTAATTTGTCGAGCGTTTCTTCGGTATCAAGCCCCCAAATTTCCGACGCATCCTTAATTTTAGCACCTTCTTCCCCATCAATTACTAAGTATCCCGGTGTTTTTAACGCGTCCTCAATAAGAATGCCATCGTACCCGCATTTTTTCATAAATACTCCAAAAAAACCCCCAGAATTTGAATAAAATATCCCACCTGTCAGTGGCGACTTTGTTACTAACGAAAATCGTCCATTTGTTGGGATAGCAGTTCCTCCAAAAGGACCCGTGGCGAAAATTAAGATATTCTCTGGGCTTAATGGATCAATCTTGGGTGGAATGCGGTCAGTAAATATTTTTACGCCTAACCCTCTTCCTCCTATGTAATTATCCAAAATCTCGTCTGAAATCGCGAAATCTGATATTTTTTTACTTTCTAAATTAACGATTAATAATTTGTTATTCATTCCTTTCATTATATAAACTCTGAGGATCACTTAGGACGAATGGTACTATGGATAAGAATAAAAGAAACTAATTGAATTTATCCTTTAGGAATTTTTTTAAAAAATTCTCCAAATTATTTGAAAATATCATCCTTTTTTCATCCACGGAGATTGGGAGCGCTAAAACTTTTTGAATTTCCACTCGTGGATGTAAGGTAGGAATGTCTGTACCAAATAAGATCCTTTCGATACCTATATCTGGATCTCTTATGGCTTCCAAGAACTTATAGGTATACGGATTTCCAGACATATCCATATACGCATTAGGACATTCTTTCGCACATTTATATGCTTGTTCTATTTGGGGTTGTAATCCAGAGTGACCAAGTATAAATCCTAAATCATCGTATTTCTTGAGTAGGGGGATAATGTTCTTAATTTCGGAATGGCTACCCGTATGCGACAAAATAACAATATTATTTTCTTGGCAAAATTCAAAAATTCTTCCAACGCCATCGCTATGATAATCGTACCTAAATTTCATTAAATGAGGGTGTAGTTTTACGCCCCACACACCGTATTTTAAAAGATCTTCAAGGTTTTGATCTAATTTTTTGTCCTTAGGATTAACGATTCCAAAACCGATGACTCTTTTTGGATATTTTTTCTGTAGTTCATAACTAATTTTCCGATCCAGTTTGAATACTGGGAGATTTATCGCGCGATCGATGTGATAATAATCTAAAACTAATTGAAAACGCATCATTTTATTTTCAAGATTACTATTCTCTTTACCCTTAAATCGGTTCCAATTTGCAAATGTCAAGTCGATGATATCGTAAATAGAAAGTAAGTGCATAAACGGTTTAAGAAGTCTCATTATCAAGCTTGACCAGTGCGTATGACAATCCCATAAACGATATTCCTCGTTTTCGTAGATAATCATAACTCGAACAACTCCTTTGCGTTATTATAAAATATATTTTTGCGATCTTCGTCGCTTACTTGGTACATACTCAAAATTTTAACGACTTCGATGCTGGTTCCGCAATATGGAAAGTTGCTTCCGAATAAAACTCGATCATCTCCGATCCTCCAAATTACTTCTTCAAGGGATTGTGTAGTGGGACACATAGAAGATTCTACATATACATTAGAATATTTTTTGCATACCTTCCAAATACTTACATACGCCCCAGAACCACCTCCATGCCCCATTATAAATTTGAAATCGGGAAAGTAATCTGGGAATTTGGAAAAACTATCCTTCAACTTCGTTGGCTTAAGTCGCTCCCCAACTAAAGGCCAATCTGTGTGAATGTAAATAGGAATGTCGTACCCAAATATGTCTTCTATTACTTGAAAATAAGGCCGTAAATACTTTTTCTCGAGAATGAAATTCTGCTCGTAATGGAACTTGATTCCCTTAATTTTTTCTTTATCTCTTTGATTTAACATAAGTTCAAGATTTTCTTCTGGAGATTTTGAGAAATCTACGGCTCCAAAAATATTGCAAGCGTTCTTAAACTTAGCAACGATAGACTTTACCTTCTTGAAATAATTACTTAAATTGTTAAAATCGTTTTCAATAATTGTGGGCATTAAACAAAAATTCTCTATATTAAAGATTTCCAAATTTTTTTGAAAATCTTCGAAATTAGAAGTAAGATGACAGTGTGAATCAATAATTTTGTATTTTTCGATGTCTAAATCTAGTTTTTGTTTCATTAATAACCATTCTTATTGGAAATTATAAAATATTATCCAAATTGAAAAAATGAATCTCGATGAAATTTTTAAATTATAGCGACAATTATCTTTAACCATTAAAACAAATAATTTTAATCCAAATTGAATATTCAAAAGAGTTGAAAAACATGGTAAAAGCTACAGTTGGAGATAAAGAATTAGATTTTCCAGAAGACATTTTATATATTAAAGCCCACCAGTGGGCTAAAATAGAAGGGAACATCGTTACAGTTGGAATTTCAGCGTTTGCCCAAGATCAATTGGGCGAAATTACCTTTGTAGATGTGGAAGCTATAGAAGGAGCTGAAGTCTCTCAAGATGTCGATGGAGCTGGTGATCCAGTTGATTGTACCGTAGAAAGCCAAAAAGGTGTAGGCGACATTTTCTCCCCAGTGTCTGGAAAGGTAGTTGAAATCAATGGCGCTTTATTTGATGCACCCGAGACCTTGAATTCAGATCCTTACGGAGCGGGCTGGTTATTCAAGGTAGAAGCATCTAACCTTGATGCTGAGAAGGGAAATTTACTTTCCGCACAAGATTACATCGCATCAATTCAGTAACCGTTATTAAATTTTTACATTGAAACTTTTCTTTTTTTTTAATTTTTATTTTTCTTTTTTATTCCCAACCCTCTACACTGGATAAATATGAGTGACGCAGATAAATTTTGCATTGGTCTTATTATAAATCCGATTGCAGGAATGGGAGGGGCAGTTGGACTCAAAGGTACAGACGGTGTAGAAATACTCGAAAAAGCAAAGAAATTAAACGCGAAACCGAACGCCCACAATCGATGTAAGGAATTTTTAGAAAATTTGGCTCCTTTGAATAAAAAAATAAAAATAATAACCTGTCCTGGAGACATGGGAGAGAATGTGGTATCAAAAACTGAATTCGTTTACGAGCCAATTGATAGCCCAGTTCTTAGGAATAGAGTTAAAATATTCGAAACTACTCGAATGCAGACCATGGAAGCGGCAACATATCTAAAAGGTTATGACGAGGTAAAAATAATTGTTTTCGTTGGTGGAGATGGTACTGCTCGCGATATTTTAGAAGCTGTTGATCAAGAGATTCCTTGTTTAGGAATTCCTGCTGGAGTTAAAATCTACTCAAGCGTTTTTGCAAATAATCCAAAATTAGCTGCTGACATTATAATTCAATTTCTTTGGGACGAGCTTCCCTTAAGAGAAGCTGAAGTTCTAGACATAGACGAGGAACAATTTAGAAACGGAAAGCTAGTCTCGTCCCTTTATGGGTATCTTAATATCCCTTTTGAGCCTAATTACACTCAACACTCCAAAATGGCAACACCTAATTCCTACGACGAATTAAATAATCAAGAACGCGTTGCTAAAAGGATAATAGCAGAATTCGTAGAAGACACATATTATTTGTTGGGACCTGGAACAACCATTAAAGCAATCACGGATATGTTAAACCAAGAAAAATCTCTGCTTGGTGTGGATCTTTTGCTTAATAAGAAAATAATAGGGTTAGATCTAAACGAAGCTCAAATCTTAGAAAGAATTGAGGATAAAAATGTAAAAATTGTTATTACTCCAATCGGACGACAAGGATTTTTATTTGGTAGGGGGAATTTGCAAATTTCTGATAAAGTTTTGAAAAAGGTCGGACCAGAGAATATCATAGTTGTCGCAACCAGATATAAATTTGAGAATTTAGCTGGGAAGAAAATGAGAATTGACACTAGAAATCCAGAATTCGACTATGAAATGAGGGGCGAATATAAAGTTTTAATTGATTACGAAGAAGAAAAAATTTGCGACCTAGTATAAATACACTACGCTGGATTTCTCTATTGGCTAATAGTCCCTTGCTTCACTCCGAGCATATATTGTAAAGCAACAAATCCAATTAATACCAATACAGCCCCGAGTATTAGTAATCTCCACGCGAAGGTTTTATCGTAACTATATTTCAAAGACTGATACAATGTTAAAAAGCCTGCAGAGCACAAAAATATTAAAATCGAAGCTGCTATGGCCTCAATTATGAACGAATCGTGAAGAGATGGGTAAATCCACATCGCTGAGCCGTCAGATTTTGCTCCTAACGAAATTGGCTCTCGATAAATAATGTATATCACTCCAAGCTGCAATACAAAAAGAAAAACATAAATACCAATCAATGCAAGATTTCTTGAAGGTGTTGGTAAATTGACGCTTTTCATTCTTACTGCCGGAAATCGAAGCTTAGGCTTTCGGAGTGAATCCCCAAAGAACCAAGGAATTTTTTGGGCAATCTTTTCTTTCACAGTTTCAGAACCGGATTTCGAGGCAGTTTTTGTATCGGGTTTTGCTCTAATTTTTGGACTCGATTTCACTGGAGGTTTTGTTTTTTCTTTAAGATCTGTTTTTGACATGCTTTCAATAAGTGATTACTAATTCTTTTATAATTAAAAAGCTCTAAAAATAAATATATTCCTATTTTAAAAAACTTTTGTTGGTGAAACATAAGATGTCCGACTCCAATCGCGATTTAAAAAAAAGTATAGACCGAATGTTTAAGATTAATTTTGCGCGAAAAGAAGATGAAATGATTTTATTCGTATCAGACTACCCAGAAGAGCATATGTTGAGCAAAATTTCCCAAGAACAATACGATAAAATCGAAGAGAGAAACGATTACACCAAAAAGATTTTTTCTTTAACTAAAGAACTGTATGGCGAGAAAACCGTTAGATTGTGCGAATATCCCTCTCTATTACAATCAGGGCTCGATGCTCCCGAATATGTGGGCGAAGCTTTGAAAAAGTGCGATATTTTCTTGATACCTACGAGTTATTCGCTCACACACACGAAAACTAGAATGCAAGCTACTCAAGCAGGTGCTCGAGGTGCCACATTACCGGGATTCGAACCGTATATGTTTGAAACAAATGGTTCCATGACAGCCAACTACGAAAAGATTGCTGAAGAAATCGGGAAAGGTATTGGATTTATTTCTAGAATTAATCCAAATGAAGGAAAAACGGTCGAAATAACATCAGATGGGGGTACAAATCTTACGATGAAAATAATGGAAGGCGGTAGAAAATTGGAAGGAGACAATGGACTTTGTAGAGAAAAATCAGCGTTTAGCAACCTTCCGGCGGGAGAAATCTATACCGCACCCATGGAGGAAACAACCAATGGTACAGTGGTAATCGAAAAAGGGTGGGCAACTCAGGCGCTCGAAGGAGAGGAGATGGTCTTTGAATTCAAAGATGGGTATTTAGTCTCATTAAAAGGTGCAAACGAAGATCTTCTCAATCTCGTTGATCTTAATCCTGCTCGAAAAGCGAAGGAAGATCCAGCGCTGATAAAAACCAGAAGGAATGTCGCTGAATTGGGGATAGGTATGAATCCCAAAGCAACGCATTATGATTCTTTACTTGAAGGGGAAAAAATTAAAGGCACTTGCCATATTGCAATCGGTACGAATAAATTCTTTGGGGGTAATGTCGTCTCGGATATACACTTCGATTATATCATAAACAAACCGACCATTCTCATTGAAGAGAAGACCTTTATGGATAACGGTAAATTCGCTTTTTAATCCCTTGCTTAATTTTTTATATCCGATCTTATTTTATATTGATATACACCTCACTTTTTTAATTGAGTAAAGTGGTCAAATGAGTAGCTATAAAGATCTCTATTCCGAAGTAAAAAAACGCAAAATGGAAGCGTTAAACAAGGAAAAAGTCGTTAAGGCGGTCGAAAAGCACGGAAAAATTCTTGCGGTCAGCGGAAAATACGAAAAACCAGACAAGATCGTCCCGCATATGTACGCTTCGGAAAAAAAAGTTATAAAGCCCAAGGATATATTGAAAATCGACTTGAATCATTATGATGTCGTGTTAATTGGATGTCCTGGAACTGGAATTCCAACCACTGCTCACACAAAAATATATAAATATGTCGCAGAAAACGGTGGATGGTTGATAACGACAGATTGGGCCATACGCAGTATCGTGGAAGTGATATTTCCGGGTCACATAAAATGGAACGGTGGAAGAACCGGCGATGTAGTAGTTCCATGCCAAATTCTGGAACCAAACCACCCGTTCTTAGAAGGCGTAGAACTGGAGCTCCAACAATCCAAGTGGGGAAACAAGAAGAAACCAGACGAAGCCTTCCGCTGGTGGTTGGAGGATAAAAGCTTCCCCATAACTATTTTGAATTATAGTGCAGTAAAAATATTAATAGCTTCTGCAGAGCTTCAAAGGAGGTGGGGAGAATCACCCGTTTTAGTCTATTTTGATTACGGGAAAATCGGCGGGCGAGTAATTCACTTTGTTTCGCACACGCACCTACAAAAAG
>JAHQWX010000057.1 GCA_029856375.1 Promethearchaeia archaeon
GTGTTTGTCAATTCCTTGAATATTTTTATTAATTCTCGCTTAAGTTCTTCTTGTCTATCTAGATCTAATTTCTGCTCTGAAATCCATTTATCCATTTTCTCTTTAATATCGAGCTCTTCATTATCTCCAATTACATAAGAAATTTCGACTGCTTCAAGCGATTCAATCTTATTTACATATTCAAGATCTTCGTAAATGGGTTTTACCATTAAACCCAAATTTATAATTAATGGTTGCAGTTGTAAACGTTCTAAACTTTCTAATAAATATTCTAATACCTTCTCTTTCTGAGAAATTTTTTTATAAGACATAAATTCTTCTAGTAATCGAAATAAAGTTGTTCTTAACAATAATTCTTTATACTCCTCAATTTTTTCTACCTCGTGATCTAAGGTTTTTTGAATACATTTATAGATAGATTTCATTAACGGCTTAACGGATTTAAACATTTGAAATAAATGTACGAAATTATAAATGCTTTCCAAAATTAGGAGTCTATGTTCATCTGATTTGAAATTATCTATTAAAATATCCTCCAGATCATAAAATTCATTGGGGAGACCGAGGAAATCCTGTATTGCCTCAAAAATTAAGCTTGTATCTTCACTCATCCAATTATAATATCTCGTTAAGGTTATATATTTCTTTTCGTCCGAGAGTATTGGTATTGCACATTTATTTTAAAAATTTAATAGGAAAAAAGTATTAGAACAAAGAGGGTATTAACGCCTTAGAACCGTGTAAAATTGAAGATAATAGGTAATATATCGCTTTAATCGTGGAAATTGGTACTAAGTCAAAAGGTTTCACTCCACTTAACTTGAACATTGCCGTGGCAGTTTGTGCTAAATTATTACAATTCCCAGAAAAGAATACATTTTTTTCTCCAAAAACTTTCCTTAATTTATCTCCGACTTCTTCAATTGCACAAAAGCCTGCAACTAAACCCTTAGTATATCCTTCTTTTTTTAACTGTTCAATTAAGTTGTCGTCAAATCCCTTACCCATTACTACAAACCAACTCCCTTTAAATTTATGTTTAAAATCAAGCGCAAGGACTTGCAGTAAAGCTAGAGGATTGTTCTGACAACCTTCTCTACATAAAAGTTCTTTACCTCTTATTATTTTCACATCGTCGGGAAATTCTTGGAGTAAATCAAATTCGTATTTCTCCTTGTATTCTGTTAGCGCTCTACCAATAACCTTAATCTTCTTGAGATCTCCTACTCCAAGACCGCGTTCTGTAGCAATCCTTAGATGTGGAACATCCTCTAGTGTCATTCCGAAAATTCTCGCTCCAACAACATCGACCGAAAGCGTATCGGTTCCACAAATTAAAATATTAAAATTCTTAACGAGTCTGTCTTCTAATGCAGTCGGTGGATAATGACCGTGAATGGTTCCTTCTATTCCGTCAATAATAGTAATATCGGGTTTAATGTATTCGTAAACATCTACTAACTTTGAGTGAAGGTTGTAATTGTGGTCCTTTCCTCTATCTTCGTGTTGTGGATAAGCCCATTGGTTTTTAATACCAAGCGTAACTCCTGCCATACTATGCGTTTTAAGCTTCGGTAGATTGATATAAGTGTAGAGATCTCGATTTTCCATCAATTTTACTATCGTTTTAGGCATTCTAAACGACTTTAAAATGTATCCCTTGGCGTCTTTTTCAATAGATTCCTTACCCTTAAAGGTGAAAGTTTCGGTCTTTTCCTCATCAAGATATATTGGTTTTGCCCCTGTTTTCTTACAAACTTTCCGAAAACCCGCGATTGCAAACACCAATCTAGTCATGTTGCTTTGAGTCGAATTTTCCATTACAAATATTTTTTGTGCTCCAATAATTTTTAATTGCTCAATTACAGCCTCTAAAACTACTGGAGAAGTATAACAATGCTTTTTAAAATCTATTCCATTTACTTTTATATAAACTTCCTTAGAGCTTTTTATAATCGGTGTTTTTGCCTTTTCAAGTTGAGAAAACAGTTCATTTACTGCCGATTTTACTCCTTGGTTTGTATCAGCTATATATACTTCAGAGGACATAAAGCATCAAATTACTTTTTGTTCCAATTTAATATAAAATTTAGTAATTTCTTTTTGATAGCTCGATTTTAAACCCAATTAAAATAATCAGCGTGCCTATCGTATGCGTTCCCAAATAAAAAATGACCGTGTGGAAACTGGTCCATACGATTGGTTCTGTTGGATAAGGTAAATATCCAAATAGAATGAACCATGCACCATGTTCGAACAAAGTATTGAACGCCCCCGAGCTTAATATCCATAACGGTATGTACAATTTTTTGTTTTTTAATATTAAAAAATTCGGCATTAGCATAAACCAACAACCGTACGCAACATAATCGAACAAAACGACAACTGCCGAGAATGTAGGTTGAAAGTTAAAAATCACCATAAATGTTTGGTCGATTAAACCAACGATAAATCCAGAAACATGTCTAAAAAAGATTGTAATTCTCTCATCCCTTTTGATGTATAAAAATATCGATTGCAACGAGATAACGATTAGTAGGCCTATTGATACTATTAGTAGAAGCTCTTCAAAACTTAGGTTCGGGAATCCGTTCATTTTATAATAATCTAAAAGCCATTACTATATATTTTTTAAGATTAAATCTGATTGATAACGGTTCGTACAAAAAAATAGGCGTTAATTATGGTTAAAGATGTTTTCACATAATATTATTTTTTATTAATTATTTCAGCAGTAATATTCCGATTTTTAACAATTTTAGTTAAAAATTTAATAGATAATAAGCCATAAGTTAAAATGTGTTCTACACCCTTTAATAATAGTTAGTTAAAGGATTCTTACAAGAAGAAGGGCGTCAAAAGAAAAACTGAGAGGTATGAAATGGAAAAAAATAATAAGCTAATAAATGAGAAAAGCCCTTATTTATTACAACACGCTAACAATCCTGTGGAATGGTATCCTTGGGGTGATGAGGCGTTTGTAAAAGCTGGAAAAGAAAATAAGCCTATTTTCTTATCAATTGGATATAGCACTTGCCATTGGTGCCATGTGATGGCGCACGAATCGTTCGAGGACGAAGAAGTTGCGAAACTCATGAACGACTCTTTCGTATCAATAAAAGTCGACAGAGAAGAACGACCCGATATCGATAAAATTTACATGAATGTGTGTCAAATGCTCACGGGGAGCGGTGGCTGGCCTTTGACAGTTGTTATGACGCCAGATAAGAAACCGTTTTTCGCGGGCACATACTTTCCTAAACACAGTCGAATGGGACGAATTGGCATGTTGGAATTAATCCCTCGTATCAAATTAGCCTGGTCAACGCAAAAAAACGAACTCGTTACTTCTGCTGAGAGAATTGCGACTGTTCTCCAACATAATGTTGGAGAAATCCCTCACGAGGATGAGCTCGGAGAACCAACGATAAAATTTGCATACGAAGAATTAAACCAAAAGTATGATCGTGTATATGGTGGATTTGGTCTTTTTCCAAAGTTCCCAACGCCCCACAATCTTCTCTTTTTGCTTACGTATTGGAAGCGGTATAAATCCAGTAAAGCGTTAGAAATGGTTGAGCGAACGCTTCGATCTATGAGGCTCGGAGGTATATACGATCATATTGGCTTTGGATTTCACAGATATTCCACCGATCAAAAATGGCTAGTCCCTCATTTTGAAAAAATGTTGTACGATCAAGCTTTAATTTCCTTGGCGTATATTGAAGCGTATCAAGCAACTAAGAAAGAAGAATACAGAAAAACAGCAGAGGAAATCTTCAGTTATGTTTTGAGAGACATGACTTCTCCCGAAGGGGGCTTCTATTCTGCTGAAGACGCGGATAGCGAAGGCGTGGAGGGGAAATTTTACCTCTGGACTCGAACAGAAATCAATGAAATTCTCGAAAAGGACGAAGCAGAATTAATTATTAAGGTATTTAACGTAGAGAGCGAAGGAAATTTCTCTGAAGAAGCAACCGGTCGTAAAACTGGTGAAAATATTTTACATTTGACGGCACCTCTTAGCGACTTATCAATAGAAATGGAAATATCTGAAGCTGAATTATCGAAAAGAATAGAAACTGCGAGACAAAAGTTATTTAAGATTAGAGAGAAGAGAATTCATCCTCACAAAGACGATAAGATATTAACTAGCTGGAACGGATTAATGATCGCTGCTTTATCTAAAGGCGCTCAAGTATTTGGCGAACCAAAATATATAGAAGCCTCGGAAAAGGCAACAAATTTTATTCTTAAAGAAATGGTCAATACTGAAGGATGTCTATTACACACTTATCGCGAAGGACAATCCGGCATTCTAGCATATTTAGACGATTACGCATTTCTTATTTGGGGGCTATTAGAACTATTTGAAGCGTCATTTGATACCAAAATGCTCCAAAAAGCATTGGAATTAAACGAAGAATTATTGAATAAATTCTGGGATAATAACAATGGCGCTTTTTATTTTACGGCAACCGATAGCGAAGATTTACTCTTTCGGCAGAAAGAAATCTATGATGGTGCCATTCCCTCAGGAAATTCCGTCGCAATGTTAAACCTTCAACGGATTGGAAAAATAAAATTGGAACCAGAGTTAGTAGAAAAAGCGTTAAAAATTGGTAAATTTTTCGCGGAACAAGTGAATCAAGCGCCAAGCGCTCATTCTTACCTGTTAACCGCCGTAGATTTTGCTATAGGACCTTCATATTTGGTTTTAATTGCTGGATATTCTGATTCCGAAGATACAATAACGATGATAAACGCAATTCGCTGCAATTACCTTCCGAATGCGATACTTATTCACCGACCTTCTGAAATTGAATCCCCTTTTATCGACGAAATTGCAGAATCCTATAAGTTTCAGAATAGCGTCGATGGAAAATCAACTTCTTATGTGTGCGAAAATTTTACTTGTAAAGCACCAGTTACAAACGCTAAAAAAATGCTGGAACTACTTGATTTGTCCTAAATTTCCCGTTTCTTCTCTTTTCTATGTATTCTCGCTTTTTATTGCTCTACTCACAATATAGAGTATTATAGAATACATAGATCCACCTATTATTCCAACATAAAAACTCCATATAAACAAAAAACAAGTAAAAACGACTCCACTTCCGATCAAAGTAATATATAAGTAGGAGGTTTTCTCTTTTCCAATAAATAAAACTACTGCACCAATATAGAGAAAACAGATTCCAGCTTCGATAAAACTAATTTTAAATACGGCACAAAGAGACGCAATAAAGGGATTGAGCGGCGAAAAATCCGCTGGATTAATTAACATTATTAGTAAATTTGCATTTTCAATTGCGTCAAACACTGCAGCAATTGTAGTTGCCAAAGTTAAGATTAATCCAAGCTCTTGGATTTTTCCTTCTAATTTGCGCGTTAGAATTAATACGCTTTGGGCACCAAATAAACTATAAGTTATAAGGAAGATATAATCTATATAGGTCACGATCGCCTGTTTTTCCATTTCAGATTGCCCCCACGCAGTAAATATTGTATCAATCGTTTCTGGCGTCCACGCTAGTTCAAATTCTAGCACTCCATAGCCATAAGCGATTCTTAATCCTATCTCGTTAATGATAAATACAAAAACCGTTATCATTATGAATGGGACAAATAAAATTATAGTTGATATTGTTAAGGTCTTGTCTTTTGGAAATTTCTTAAGCCTTTCTAGTAACAATTTAATTCCAATATAGTATTTTTTGTCTAATTTAAGGTGATTTTCTTAGAAAATATATTAATGCCAAGCTATTTAAAACTTTAATTTTCCTAATTTTGGCGCGTAATTTTATAGTTTAAGTAAGTCTTAGCGCAAATTACGATAACTTTTAAGAGATATATCATTGGATTTTTAACTAACCTCGATTCGCCCCCTCTCCTCTGGTAAAAATGAATCGGTACTTCAGCGATATTATAATTATTAAATTTCGCGTGGATTATCATTTCTTGAGTATAAGTATATTTGCCTCTCATTTTTTTAACCAAAATCTGTGCTAATTCCTTAGAGACAACTCTAAATCCCGCCTGAGTATCAGATATTGGTGTTGCTCGCGATATAAAGAAAGAGACTAATTTTGAAATTAGTATGTTTCCGAGTTTGTTAAGAGAATTAAATCGGAACTCAATATTTCTTAGTCGAGTACCTAAAATTAAATCCACGCCTTGTTTCTTGTAATACTCAAAACCCTTAAGCATTTTAGGTATTTCAAATGGATCGTACTGGCCGTCTGCATCTAAGCTAATAATTATATCTGCTTCTCTTTCTAAAGCTTCTTCTAATCCTTTAAGCATTGTTTGCCCCAATCCTAGGTTTTTCTCGTTTTGGATAACGATTGCTCCATGGTGCTCAGCAATTTTGGCTGTTCTATCTGTGCTTCCATCGTCTATAACCATCGTTTTAATTTCGTAGTTATCGATCTTAGGAACTCTCTCTAATACCCAAGAAATGGTTTTTTCTTCGTTAAATGCGGGAATAATTACAAATATTTTGAATTTCATGGAAAATTTTATTAATTTTATATATGTTTCTATCACTAAATCTAAAATGGTAAATCGTTTTATTTTTCGATAAAATTAAAAGCTTCTCTAAAAACTATAAGGTTATTATATATGACCTACAATAAGGAAGAAGTGAGAAAACAATATAAAGATCTATTTGAATCTCCGTTTCTTTTAGTTTATGTCCGCGATTTAAAAGGGAATTTTCTCGACGCAAACGAGTCTACTTTAAAGGCATTGGGATATAAAAAGGAAGAATTTGAAAAAACAAGATTTGTGGATTTACTCGATGAGGACCAATTCGAGAAAGCTGTCGATACTGCCATGGAAATTTTTCAAACGGGAAAACAGACGAGTCGCGCTGATTATAAACTAAAAAAAAAAGATGGAACCTTATTATATGTTGAGACGTTTGGATTTCCCCTGAGAAAAGACGACGAAATTTACGGCGTTTTCGGAATTGCACAAGATATTTCAGAGAGGAAAATATTCGAGGAGAAATTAAAAGAATCCGAAGAGAAATATCGGTTGATCACCGAGAATGTTAGTGATTTAATAGCTGTATTAAATAATAAATTCAAATTGGAGTATGTTAACAAGATAGCTACTCAAAAACACTTGGGATATGAAGGACACGAATTTCTTGGGAGGAGTTTAGTCCAACTAATCCACCCCGACGATCTTCGGGTCGCTGTGGATGCTGTTCAAAATCCCGCTATATCTGAAGTACACGAGGTAAGTATAAGATTTAAGCACAAAAACGGGCATTGGGTTTGGTTAGAATGCATGGGAAAGACATTTACAGATTGGGAAGGCCAAGAAAAAGGGCTTGTAATTGCGAGAGATATTACAGAACGCAAAAAGGCGGAAGAAGCGCTCCGGGAAAGCGAAGAAAGATATAGGACCTTATTTGAAGGCAGCACGGATGGTATTGCTATATCTTCATTGGATGGTAAAATCCTTAACGCCAATCAAGCATATCAGGATATGCTCGGTTACACGCTCGAAGAACTTAGAAATTTAAGTATTCAAGAAATTACTCCAAAGAAATGGTACGAGCCCGAAGCAATAGCGATGAAAGAATTCATGAAAGTTGGACATGGTTTGTTTGAAAAAGAGTACATAAGAAAAGATGGAACAATATTCCCAGTCCAATTAACTGGATGGTTAATTAAAGATAAGCAAGGAAATCCTAATAAAATAGGCGGATTTTTTAAAGATATTTCAGAACGAAAGAAGGCGGAAGAAGCGTTACTAAAAAGCGAAGAAAAATATCGAAGCGCGTACGAACGCGAGAATTTTTACAAGGATTTGTTCTCTCACGACATGAACAATATTCTTCAAGCAATAACGACTGCTGTGGATATTTGCGAAATTAAAATAAAAAATGGGATAAATATTGAAGAATTAAACGAACTGAAAACTATAATTCGGGACCAAGTTGATAGAGGAGCAAATTTGGTACAAAATGTAAAAAGGTTCTCCGAGCTTGAAGAATCTGAGATTATTTTAGATAAAATAGATGTAAATAAACTGGTAGAAGATGCAATAAAAATCATTAGCGAAGTAACAAAGGGGCGGAAGATTGAGATTCGATTTGAACCATCTGAAGCCGAAACTTATGTTCAAGCGAACGAGTTTTTACTAGATGTATTCGAAAACATTTTAATTAACGCCGTGAGACACAACGATAGTTCAGAGGTAGAAATATTAGTTAAGACATCGAAAATTCGTGAGCAAGATAAGAATTTTTTGAAGATGGAATTTATTGATAATGGAAAAGGCGTACCAGATTCCCGAAAGAAAATTATTTTTACGAGAGGTTTCAAGGAAGAAAAGAGCATTAGTGGGCTAGGATTGGGTTTATCGCTCGTTAAAAAAATATTAGATGTGTATAATGCAAAAATTTGGGTCGAAAATAAAGTTCCTGAAGATTATTCTAAAGGAAGCAATTTTATCGTATTATTTCCGGAGTTAGAATAAAAGTGGCCAAAATTTTTATCGCTGAAGACGACGATTCTATAAGACATCTATATCG
>JAHQWX010000058.1 GCA_029856375.1 Promethearchaeia archaeon
AATTCTACGAGTATTCCGCCAATTCCAAACATTAAAGCCGGTCCAAATTGTGGATCAGTTGTCATTCCAATGATAACCTCCGCAATCGGCTCCTCTGCCATTTTCTGAATGGTAATTTTTTTCTCCGTCTGAGAGGGTATATTCATTAATTCGTCAAAATTTTTTTCCACTTCCTCCCGATTCCCAACATTTAATTTCACCGCCCCAGCATCAGATTTATGGACAATGTCGTCGGCGATAAGTTTCATTACTACGGGGTACCCGATTTCTTCAGCAAATTTGTCGGATTCTTCTTTACTAGAAGTTAATTTTTGCTTAGTAATGGGAATCCCAATCTTTTCCAATAATTCTTTTGACTCAAATTCCGTTAAGACTTTTTTACCACTACTTAAATATCCCTTGATTTTTTCTGAAATATCGCTCATAATCATTCAAAATTTATCGTTTTCTTTAATATTCTAAAAATAGTTATGTTGGATTTTATTAATATTTCAATTCTTAAAAGTTTTTGATTTTTGATAAAATTTTTTATACTTAATGCTTACATATTTTAAATAAAGGGATATTTAACAATTCTAAAAAAAATAAATTTCTCGGGATATTTCTTATGGAAGTTTTACCTAAAGAAAGACTTTTAAAAACTCTGATGAGGAACTTTATCGAGACGATAGATGGGACAGAAGCAATAATGATATACACCTCTGAAGGCTTTCTTATCAATAAATACACGAGAGCAGAAATGTTAAACGATGGATTAGATTCTAGTGATGCAGAAGAAATATACGGCGCATTTGCAAGCCTTGTAGAGCCAAGCATTAAAAAAATCACAAGCGAATACAAAATTGGAGAATTAGGTTTGATGACATTTGAATCGCCAGACCACCATTTAATTTTTTTAGAAGCAGGACCCGGCACCTTGGTTCTTGTGATATCTGATTATAATATAGTAATCAACACAATATTGCCTTACTGCTATTTATTGGTTGAGAAAATCGCCCAGATATTAGAAGGCAGTTTCGATTTACAATATAACACCTTAACAGTCCCTAAATTAGAAATTGGGGCCGATTTTGATGGTGATCTAATGTCAAAGTCGCTTAAAGAAGCGGGCGAATTTCATATTGAGCGTTCGAAGAAAGAAAAGGTGTTTAAACTTATCATTCTAGGCGATCAGGAAGTCGGTAAAACGACGCTTGTAACCCGTTTTATTAAGAAAAAGTACTCCGCGGATTACCGACCTACTCTCGGTATCTCAATTACTACTAATAAATATAATATACAAGGGTTTAAGGATTCTAAGATAAGATTTTTAATTTACGACTTAGCAGGTCAAGATTTTTTTAAAAGAGTCAGACACATATATTATGCTGAAGCCCAAGCAGCCTTTTGCGTGTACGATGTTACTCGGAAAGATACATTCGAAGGCGCATTAAAATGGTATGCAGATGCAAAAGGAGAACTTGGAGACATTCCTTTTGTATTAATCGGAAATAAAATCGACCTCGAAGACCAAAGACAAGTTACGACCGATGAGGGAAGAGATAAAGCGCAAGAATTAAAGTGTTCCTTTATAGAAACTTCCGCCAAAGAAAATATAAATGTCCAAGATACTTTTAAAATTTTAGGAATCGGCCTTTTCTTTAAAGAAATCCCTGATTATAAAGAGCCCGTTTTCCTTCTATAATTTTAAGAAGAATACTCTTAAAAAATAAGAGGAAAAAAATAATAATTAAGTAATAACTTCTCCTTGTTTAATTAGTTTCTTTCGCAATAAGTATTTCCTAACCTCGTCAACAACAGAAACACTAAATGCGAACACGAAAACCACAACCCAATGGTACCACTGAGTTAGAGGCATAATGTGAAAAGCAATACCTATAGGCGTATAAAGCAACAAGAGCTGAAGCACAAGAGAGAGCCCCGTGGCCCAAAATAGGTGCTTATTAGGGAACAAATAGAAAGGTTTTAGATTGGAAGTACAAGTATACACAAACAATAATTCGCAAACTACTAAATTTGTAAAGATTATGGTTTGTGATAAAGTAATGGCGTAATCTTTCGCTGCTAAATATGATATGCATTCAATATATCTCGGATCGGAAGGATTTAACGCACTCAATATTTCTGATGGAGTCATTGTTTCCAAAAGGGTTCCCAATCCCGAGCTATAGTTGTAGAGAGTATATAAATTTGGGTCAATAGCACTCCACGAGGGAAGATACATCGTCCAAAGGAGTAGATAAAGACTAATATCAGTTATTGAAGTGTAAATTCCAAGTAAGAGGACGGGTCCTTTTATTTCTGGTATTAAGGTAAAACCTTTTCGCGGTTTTTGTTTCATCACATCGGGATCGGTCGGAGTTAATCCTAAAACCATTGCGGGTATGCCGTCTGTTGCAATATTTAACCAAAGAATTTGTATTGGTTGGACAGGAGGTCCTAAAAATATATTTGCGAATACCTTCATCACTATGTACGCTGTCAATATCATAAAAATTTCGTCAAAATTCGTGCTTAACATGTATCGAAAGAAACCCTTAGTTGTTTCGTATATTCCTCTTCCTTCTTCTATAGCATTCACAATAGTTGCGTAATTATCGTCAGTCAATATCATTTCAGAAGCTTCTTGAGTAACTTCAGTGCCTTTTAATCCCATTGCAACACCAACATGTGCCCCTTTCACTGCTGGAGCATCGTTTACTCCATCTCCTGTCATAGATACTATTCTATCGAGCTCCTTAAGACGCTTTAATATTCTTAATTTGTGTTCTGATGTTACCCGAGCAAAAACATCAACGGTTTTAACTTTCTCTCTTAAGACATCATCGTCCATTTCTTCTAATTCTATTCCAGTAATGGCTTCATCTGAATCGGTTAATCCAATTTGTCGTGCAATTGCTATAGCAGTGATTTTGTGATCTCCTGTAATCATTATTGTACGAATTCCCGCATCTCTGGCTTCTTTTATCGAATCCTTTACTTCGTCTCTTGCTGGATCAATTATTCCAACCAATCCAATATAAGTAAAATCTTTTTCTACTTCGTCAATATTATAATTTTCCTCTAATTCTTTAAACGCAACTCCAAGGACTCTCAACGCATTTTGTGCAAACTCTTCATTTTTATTTAATATTTTATCTTTAAATTGGCCGATTGGTTCGATATTCCCATTTATAAACACTTTCGACGCATTATTCATTAGCACATCTGGAGCTCCTTTTATGTAAGCGATTATTCTTCCTTCTCTGTTACCGATTACAGTCATCATCTTCCTATCTGAATTAAAAGGTATTTCATCAAGCTTTTCGAAAGTCGGATCTATCTGAGCCTTCATTGCTAATACTTTCATCGAAATCTCTGTTGGATCTCCAACAACAGTACAATCTCCAGTTTTTCTGTTCGTTGGGGTTACATTCGAATTATTACAGAAATAACAGCTTTCGAGGAATCTGTCGACATCGCTGTTGTTTTCAATTTCAAATGGAGTTCCATGATCCAAAATACTGCCATTTATATTATAACCAACACCTTCAACATCCAACTCATTATCGCTTACATACATCTTAACGACGGTCATTTCGTTCTTTGTCAAGGTTCCTGTTTTATCTGAACAAATCACATTTACTCTACCTAAGGTCTCAACTGCTGTTAATTTCCTCACTAACGCGTTTTTATCCGCCATATTTTTCATTCCTATGCTCATCACAACCGTGATAACAACAACTAATCCCTCAGGCACAGCAGATACCGCTAGACTTATTGCAATCTCAAATGCTTCTATAATTTCATCAATCTGCTTTTCACCGAAATTAGCACCCTCTGTAATTAATATCAGAACTACCTCAAATACAAATACGGCGATACATATTATAATGATTAAAGTTCCTAATAATTTACCAAATTTATTTACTTCTTTTTGAAAGGGACTTTGTTCTACTTCTTCTTCTTGTAACTTTCCCGCAATTTTGCCTATTTCAGTTTTCATCCCAGTTCCTATTACGATACCTTCTCCATTACCCATAGTTATAATGGTATTCATATAACCTAAATTGGTTCTATCTGCTAAAATCATTTTTTCTTCGACAGGTGTAAGATGCTTCTTGACTGGTTTTGATTCTCCTGTTAATATTGCTTCATCTACATAAAGCGAAAATTCTTTATAGAGGCGAATATCTGCGGGAAATTTATCTCCCTCCTCGATAAGAACGATATCGCCGGGAACAACTTCTTCAACATCGATTTCTTGAACCATTCCTTCTCTTTTGACTTTAGCAAAGTGTGGCGCTAATTTTTTTAAGCTCTCAAGGGATTTTTCAGCTTTGTACTCTTGATAAAATCCCAATATCGCGTTCACAATTAGAATCGCTATTATGACGATCGCATCCATGTACTCATCCGCCCAAGCTTCTCCTGTTTTTAGAGACTCGTATACTCCAATAATAATCGAAATTATTATCGCGAAAATAAGTAAATAGATGAGAAAATCCTTAAATTGACTAATAAATATTTGAAAGGCAGTTTTTCCTTTTTCTTTTACTAATTCGTTTCTACCATATTGATCCATTCTTCTTATTGCTTCTTCGTTTTTCAAGCCAGTTTCTATTGAAGTTTCGAATTTTTGGACAACCTCGTTAACTTCTATTGCATGTGCGTTTATATTTTCCATAGTATAATGAAACCTATTTTTTTGCTAGATATTTTATTAACAAACCAAATCTAAATTAAAATTATAAATTCATTAAATCTTTATTTCTTAAAATCTTTTTTAAAAATGATTGCTTTACTTTATTAGACTTTACTTCCATTATATGAGGTGGTTCTTGTTTAAAATTCTCTTTACTGAAAAAGCAATGGAGTTTCTTAACAAGTTAAAACAAAAACGCTCTGAAACCGGAGAAAATGAAAAATATGTAATCGCAATTTTTGAATATTCAAAAGAAGGTTGATCAGTATTCTTCTGCGGAAATATTGTCGAGGTTGTCAAGGAAATTAAGGTCCTATACGATACAGATTTTATTGTATGGGATGATGTCAATGAAAAAATGTTATACGACATTTATGTGGAAGATAAAATTGTTGATCAATACGAATCGAAGGAATTCATGCTTATCGATGTTGTAGTATTCGAGGAATATCGAGGAATGCTATTTATAAAAGCTAATTAAAAAAAATGATCTAATTTCGCAAATGGTAGGAAATTAGGGATTCACGGTTGCGCCCGTGTTTGATTAAAAAAATTAAAAATGTTCCCTTGGTAATGACATCAAGGAATTAATTAAATCCGAAACTGATTGGGCGGTAGGACCCAATTTTTCCATGTCTATTTTATCTAATTTATCTTCTGCGGTGAGTAAATAATAGGGAGATCGTATCCAGTGTATTACCTTCAAATCGCTTTGCATGGTAAAATGGCCCGCCTCGCCAATTGGCGGAGTCGCAAAAAAATTATCCGGTATTAAGATCATGTTTTCTATTTTATATTGACTAAGCGATTTAATCGTATGAGCAATTAACCACTCGCTAGGGGAAATAAAGAGTGCTCCCATAGCAAGGTTGTCCGTAAATTTGAAGCCAAGCGTTTCTGGATCTTCGTCTACTTCCTTTGCGCACATATGTTCAAGATTCACATCCACTAAGACATTTTTTAGTAGGGTATTTCTATATTTTCTTGCGAAGGCCTCCGCTCCGATGCCTCCGTAGAGGTGACCAGCTGATAATATAAATAATAACGATCGCGGTCTCTCTGATTTTGGAATTTTCGACCATGCTCTTAATTGAGCTAAAACCATTGCAACACCCGTACCGTCTTCGGAAGCCCCTTCAAACGCAGAATCGTGATGACTAGATACCATAATCATTTCTTCTGATTGACCGGGAAGGATTCCCCAAATATTATTCGCAGTAGAAGGTTCTTTTGAACCCTCGAGAATAATCGTCCCTTCAGCGCCATCCATTTGAGATAAATCTCTTACTTTCATGCCGTCGTATTTACCAACATATAAAGCCGGGACCGGTTTCATTGTACCGTCGTACGGTCCCCAATGACTATTAACGTTAGATGGATAATCTCTCAAAATTAAAATTAGCCCCAATGCTCCTCTTCTTACAGCACGCCAATATACAGAATCCTCCCTAGGCTCTCCCCCGTACGATTGTGGAGGGAAATTTAAGAGCGCAAAAGTCAATATGATTTTTGTAGTTTTGTCAATGGCTTTTTGGGGATCAGAAATATAGTATGGTTTGACAATTTTTAATAGTTTTCCTAAAGGTAAATTAGGAAATTTAATGTCTGCAACCACGATTTTATTTTTCACGTCAATCTTTTTAAAATCCTTAGGTTTACCTTCTCCAAGATATATCAACGGAGCGGTAATACCTTCGGGCTTAGTAAATTCAGTATTTAATACGTAAAAGCAGGGTACTTCCAATGTTTCGTTCTGAGTTGATATTGTCAATTTCCATTGTTTCGCCACCCAATCGATCACATTGACGGGTTCTTTTTTAATATTTTTTAATCCTAATTCTTTAAATTGAGCATATAAGTAATCCTCAATTTTATGCGCATTTTTTGTGCCAATTCTTCTATGAGGAACGCTACAAATTTTCTCTAAATCGGATTGTATTGTCTCAGAGGATGGAGCTTGAACTTTTTTATCAATTTCGCCCATTTCTTGAATAATTTTTGTAGCTTTTTTTCTTAATTTTCTCATCTTCGGAATTAACTTAATAAAATTGAATAAGACTTTCTTAATAGAAAGGGAAAACCCTTCTGACGGTTCGAATTCGCCCTCTTGTATCGTCATTTTTTCATCAAAAAGAGTTTTTATTATTAGCTTATGATTTGTAACAAAACTATTTAATATATTTGGAAAGCAATATCAAATAAGATATTAAATTATTGCTAATAATTTTTAAAACTTAGAACGATAAAACTATGACCTTAGGAAAAAGAGTTTCTGCCTTTTACGAAGAGAAATGCGATTTATGCGGATTATGCTTTAATAAATGTCCAGTTATGAAATTACCACTTAACATAGCAAAAGAAGAAGTTCAAAATCTTATTGAAGGTAAAGAGTCTAAACACGTCCTCTATAAATGTGATTCGTGTCTATCGTGTAATTGGTATTGCCCACAAGGTGCAAATCCATATAATCTCGTGCTTGAAGGGTGGAACCGGTTATATAAAAAAAGGGGTGCTCCTCCACTATATTGCTTAGTATGCCCAACAGAAGATAAAAATATATGGCAACTCTTAAATGTCTTCCTCTCTAAACAAGAAAAGAAATGGATCTCTGATTGGGTAAACTATGTCCCTCAACCAAACGACGAGGTATTATTGATTGGAAATTACACTCACTTGCTTCCGTTCATTGTAGGTGGTACAAAATTATTTAAATCTTTTAAGCCAATCGATCGAATAGACCAATGGGAAGCGGGTGCTTATCCATATCAACTTGGATACCTAGATCTCGTCCAAAAAATTGCTCAGAGAACTAAAAGGGATTTTGACGGATGGGGGGTCAAAACAGTGATGCACACCTTAGACGCGGTTTACCATGTTTTTACAGAGGTACATCCAAAAGAAATGGGAGTTACCCACGAACAAAAATTCTTAAATGTGCACGATTGGCTTTTAGAAAAAATCAATAAAAACGAGATAAAACTACCAAACAAGCTTGATTTGACAGTTACAGTTCACGATAATTGCTATTCAAAAGCGGGCGGGGGAAAGTTTTGGGATCCTCCACGAGAAATCCTCAAAAAATGCGGATGTGAAATAATAGAAATGAAGCATATCCGGGAGAATTCTCTTTGTTGCGGCTTTGGTTCTGGCTGCTCTTGGAAAACTAATATGCAGTTGCCATTTGATATGATTGCCACAGCATCAAAAAAATTTAAAGAAGCAGAAGCTACAGGTGCGAAGGCGTTAATCTCTTATTGCGGAGGTTGTATATATCTTTTATGGGCTGCGAAGGAACTCATGGGGAGTAAAATCGATCTTTATCATATTATTGAGGTTGTGAGGTTATCCATAGGGGAGAAAATACCGTATCCACGAGCTCACATGTCTCGCGCGTGGGATTTGATAGCAATAATTACTTATGGTTTGGTAATGACGATGTTTAAAAAGAGTTTTTACATAAAAAGAATAACATACGATAAAGAAATGAGTAAATTTAAGCCAAGGCTATTCCCACTTCTTAGAATCATTCGTTTACTATTTAGAGTTTCGCTAATTCGAACTATTTACAAAAAAATGTTTCCAATGTTAATGAAAATAATTAAGAAATGAAATCAAAATGGATGTATTATGGCAAAAATAGAACCTATAGATCTCTCTTTTTTCGATCCGTTTAACGAGAAAGCGTGTACTCGATGTGGAGAATGCTTTGCTAATTGTCCAATCGTTAATTTCTCGATAGAAGAATCAAAAAAAATAATAAATATGTTAATTGCAGGTGAAAA
>JAHQWX010000059.1 GCA_029856375.1 Promethearchaeia archaeon
ATATTTAAAAACAGGGACGCCCTAAATCCTACATATATTCCGAATCACTTGCCTCATAGGGATAAACAAATAAAAAGGATTGCTGAAATAACAGCGTGTACTTTAAAAGACGGAGTTCCATTCAATTTTTTATGCTATGGGAAAACTGGAACTGGAAAAACTTCAGTAATAAGATTTGTAAGTAGAAAACTTGAAGAGAAATGTAACGAAATTGAACTACAGAAGCCATGGTGGATTTACAACAATTGCCAGCAAATAAATACTCCCTATCGTATCTTGGCAAATATATTTAATACGATTTCACAAGACGAAAAGATACCACCTACGGGGCTTCCAAAGGATGTAATTTTTCAAAAACTCTTAAAAATTTTAGATGACGAAATAGGGAATTCCGTATGCTTTATAGTGATGGATGAAATTGATATCTTGCTTAAAAAAAAGGGCGGAAATGAGATATTATATGATTTATCTAGGCTGAATGAAAAAACTAAATTAAAAAAATGCAGAGTTTGCATAATTGGTATTTCTAATGTATTAAAATTTAAGAGCTTCCTTGATCCACGAGTATTAAGTAGTTTTGGTGGTGAAGAATTAGTGTTTCCTGCCTATAACGCAGAGGAGCTGACGGACATACTGCAAGAACGAGCAGCAATTGCGTTGTATGAAAATGTCCTTTCAGAAGATACGATCCCCTTATGTGCAGCGTTGGCAGCAAAAGAACACGGGGATGCAAGAAAAGCGCTGCAACTATTACGAAAAGCTGGAGAATTAACCGAAAGAAGTCATAATAAGAAGATATCATCAAAATTTGTTTATAAAGCACAAAAGAGGTTAGAATTTGATAATATAGAAGAATATATAAAAGGCCTCCCAAAACAGATTCAAATAACCTTATGTTCCATATTTTTAGTTGCAAAATACCTACCTGACCATAATATTAAAACTGGAGACATTTTTGATGTTTATACAGAAATTTATCATAAGGTGCCTAATATTAAAAAACTAACTCAAAGGAGAGTGAGCGATCTAATCAATGAATTATCATTAGCAGGGATCATAAAAGCAGAGGTTATATCAATGGGATATTATGGTCGCTCGAAGATAGTAAAATTAGATATCTCTTTGGACCAAATTGCCTATATTTTGCATAAAGTTGAGTATATTGGAGAGTTATTAAATTATAAGCCAGTTATTGCACAACAACAAAAAGTTAGGGTTAATAAGAACACTTTTAAAACTTTATTTTAAGTAAATTCCCAGAGATCTATATCATTTCTTACTTTTTTCAATAAATCTTCTAATTCTGATTCGTAGTCGGCTCTTAGAATTAAGAATAATTTTACTAAGTGCTTACAAAATTTTTTAAGATTCCTTCTCCTTGTGGCAAAATCATGACAGTTGTGAGAAATTTTTTTCTTATTCACATTAATTTCAATTTTATAAGGAGATTCATTGGAGCCAATTACTTGAGCTGTAATTAATCCCCGGTTAAAATTAGTATTTACTTCACTGAAGGCGTTTTTAGAAATCGTTACTGCTCTATTAAGAATATTTTGATCAGCAAATTCTTTTAAGAGCATATTAAACGAACTATGTTTTTCACTTTCTAATTCATTTTGGATTATTGCACGATTTTTTATTTCATTTAAAGCTTGATCGACTCTATCACCTTCAGCTATTTGCCATTTTTCTAACTCACTTCTGATTGAATTAGATGCACTCAAATACCCTTTTTTTTCAATTAAAAATCCTTTTTTAAGAGCTTCATTTACAATTTGGATGGTTTTATTCGGTTTAAAAAGAAATAATTCAAACGAGATGTAGTATAATAGATTTTCTTTAGTAATCGATGGAAGATCTAAACTCTTCCAAATATATATTACCAATTCTCTTATATTTTTTAGTTTTTTATTCTCTTTCAATATACTCGGTGAATGATTAGTATCACAAAATTTAATTTAGTAGCGTTATGTTAAGGAAGTTATCGGGATAATTATTGATTTGGTTAAGTTCAGAAAATAAATCTTTCAAGTCAAATCTTTTTTTTAATTTGAAATCAATTGGCCAAATACCAATAATAATATCTCCTATTGACTTAACATTCCCAATCAAAACACCTTTGCGAGATATGTCCGATTTAGTGGTATATAATAAAACATAGAAATAATTAAATTTGCGCTTTTGTGAATGTTTTCCCAACTGAAGCACTTCCTCAATATTTTGAAAAAAAATGTAATGCTTTCTTTTGTCTGCTAACTCCTTTATTTGGATGATAAAATTAGGATCAACCCTCACAGGATCCTTTAACGATAAGCCTTCAAAGGTTAAGTTTAAGAGACCGATTTCCGATTCGGAATTCCCTTTAAAGAGGACTTTATAAAAACTCTTGTTATCATTTATTCTTTCCATTATTTTCGGATTTCAATATTTTCTTCTGGAATACCATTTTCTATTAAAAACTTCTTAATTTTAAAGCGGTGATCACCTTGAAGTTCGATGGTGTTTTTTTTGACTGTTCCTCCAGAGGCACAAAATTTCTTTGCTTTCGTAGCGAAATCGTTTAGATTCATATCAATACTTCCCAAAAAAGAAACAACGGTCACTTCGCGACCCCATTTCCTTCTTTCGGTAGAAATAATAACGCGCTGTTCTTCTTGACCTAAGGATTCACAAATACATAAATCCCGTGGGAAAGAACATTTTGGACAAATATCTTGCTCGTTAGGTATTTTTCTAGACCCTACTTAGCTTTTTTTTGTAATACAATTAAATGATAATAAATATTAGAATTAATTCTTTTAAAAACCTTTAGATTAAAAATAAGATCTTGTGATGAATAAATATATTAAATTTAAAATAACAAATAAATAAACAAATTTTATTTATTTAGTATCAATAAAATAAATACAAGTGATAACAAATGTCAAGTTCGTGGATCTTTAAGGTAATAGTAGCTGGCGCGGGAGGTGTTGGAAAAACAGCAATGGTTACGAGATATTGCACTGGGACTTTTATCGAAGACCATAAAATGACAATTGGGGCTGCGTTTCATACAAAAGAAGAAATACTGGATACTGGCGAAACATGCAAAATGCAAATATGGGATTTTGCCGGTGAGCAAAGGTTCAGAACTTTATTGCCAGACTATTGCAAAGGCGCGAGCGGTGCTTTTATTTGTTTCGATGTTACTGATTACGACACTTTTAGACAGTTACCAGAGTGGTTAAAAATAATAAGGAAAACCGCTGGTTTTATTCCAATTATCTTATTAGGAATGAAATGGGACTTACCAAATCACGAGGTTGATTTAGAGACCGCTCAAAATTACGCGGAACAAGCAAAATGTAATCAATCTGTTTTCTGCTCATCGAAAGAAGATATTAATATAAATGAATGTTTTCAAGCTATGGCAAAATGGCTGATATACTACGCAAATTTAGATAAATAATTCTTAATTTTTTATAAATCTTAATTAAATCGATTGGTTTTGAAATTTCAAACCATACGATAGAAAAAAATTTAATTGAAATTATATTTAATAAGTCAATAGAATTAGTCATAAATTTAATTCTAAATCCTAGGCCTCAGTAGCTCAGTTAGGTAGAGCACCCGGCTGTTAAAGGCATTAGCAAAATGCTAATACTGGCGATCCGGGCGGTTCGCATGTTCGATCCATGCCTGAGGCGCCATTTTATTTTTTATTTTCGATTTTAAAATATAAGTGCCGACAAAATTAGTGATTTTTTTATCAAAAAAACACACTAATACAATAATTCTTTATAAATAGGAATTATAATGCTCTCGCCGGGATTCGAACCCGGGTCACCAGGGTGAAAGCCTAGCATGCTTAGTCCTAATATTTTTGTTTGACCGAGCTACACTACGAGAGCTTTTTTTAAAAATATTCTTGATATAGGTAGATATTAACAATTGAATTAAAATTTTTTTGTAAGAATTTTTTCCTATTTGAAAGGATCTATTCTTAGATTGACTATAACTGATTCAAACAAAAAAATTATTATTTAATTGAAAAAAATATTTCATAATTATTAAGAAAATACATTAACAAATCAAGAAAAGTCGCGGGGATCGCCAAGCCCGGTCAAAAAAGGAAAATTGGCTAGAGGCGGTGGACTTAGGATTCACTCTCATAGGAGTACGGGGGTTCAAAAAAAGAGCGTTTCGCTTTCTTTGAATAAATCCCCCTCCCCGCATTTTTATCATGGAATGGTTCTTGCGTACATAAATATAAATCTAAAAACATATTTCAATTAAGTATAACTATATATTTTATAACTTTTAATATAAGTTATGTAAAATAATCCGTATGAATAAATAAATTTAAGATATAATAGCTTACGGTTTTTTAGATGAGTATTAGGGAATCATTGATTAAGTATTTAACATCAATTCTTAGGGCTTCAAACGAAACTCTAATGGTAATATTATGCGACGAAAATGGATTATTAATCGCACATATTGGGAGAAAAAGTGATATAGATTTAGAACCAAATATTATCACTGGAATTGCTTCAATTGCGTTTTCTGCCAGTGAGGAGAATTGGAACGATTTGGGTATCAAAGAGCAGATAATTGCTTTTTCTTTTTTTGAGAAAGTGTGTTTAATTACTATAAAAATAAACCAAACTTTACTAACAATAGTGCATAAATACCGAGATGATTGGCCTTTGGATCCGGACAACTTAGCTAGTAATATGTACCATCTGAAAAGAGAAATTGGTAATTTTTTTGGTGGATTTCCTAATTCAGAAAATGACTTAGAAGAATTCTCTGCTAAGGTACGGAGTTCCATATATTTGTTTTCGATGGGAACAGATATTCCCTTTAATTCCTATAATAATGAGGATTATTCGAGCTTAGAAGTGCTTCAAGCTATTAGTAATGTATTGGACTCAATAAAAAATCCAGTATTTTCTAGATATAGCCTAGTAAATCTATCAGGATTGACATTAGATGCAAGAGATATAGATGGTCAATCGCTCCCAATAACAATAGAAGCTTTTTCAGCGAATGCGAATGTTGGATTCCAGAAGGTCATAGAAGAGTCTCAAAACATCTCGTTAGGCAGGTTGTTATCTTACATTTGCATATCAGGTCAAAACTCTGAATCTCTACATGGTATATTATCTTGTCATTCAGGAAAATTAAAATTTTCTGACGAGAAAACAAAAGAATCTAATATTCAAAATGTCTCCTTTGTAGGTTTATTTCCATTAACATATGGAGGAGTTCCTGTAGTAGGAGAAGCAAGAAATATAGTATATTCTATTTTAGAAATTATTGGTACAGATGATGTCACGGAAAAAGTGATTGATTCGATAAATATTATCACTAGTTCGAAGTTTGACTAAGATTTCGATTCTTTTTCGAAATTTAATCTTAAAAATTCGTTTCCCCAAGAAAATTTTGAAAGCAATAATTTCGCAAACTCCTTAAAACCTAAAATATAAAGAGTTGCGGCCAAGGCTTCAACGGAACTAAGTTTTTCCCATTTTCCATAATTAACTGGATTACAAGCAATTAAAGGTGGGAGCCTCCTTTTGTTTTTTAGCGTTAATGTATTAATTTCTAGAATATTTTTCCATGAACAGTCGAAAACAGTAATTCCGTATTTGATAGCTAATTCCTTATCAGATTTAGCTAATTCTTCATTGGCAAAGGGATCTAAAGCGATAGTATTTCTCATTTGATTGGTTAATCCATTAGTGGTTGTGAGTAAATTAAATTTTTTCAGTCTCAAGGCAGTACACTTCGATGGATCGCACTCATTATAATGGACTGCAAAAATTCTAACTTTTTTCATAATATTATAGAAAAGGTGCTGATTTTTAAAAATTAGAAAAAAAAAGAAAAAAAAATTAATCCATATCTGGCATTTCTGGCATACCAGCACCAGCTTTTGTTCCACCTGAAGCAGCAATCACATCGTCTATTTTTATTATCATAGACGCAACCTCTGTTGCGGATTGTATTGCTTGCATTAAAATATCTAAGGGTTCAATGACTCCTCCTTTGATCATATTTTCGGGCTTTCCTGAATAAACATTTACACCGATTGATTTTCCATTAGGATTATCGTGTTTAGACCTAATTTCTACCAATAGATCAACAGGATCAAAACCTGCGTTTTCTGCTAAGGTTTTAGGAACAATCTCTAAAGAGTTTGCATAAGCTTCAATAGCTAATTGTTCTCGGCCACCGATTGTCGTCGCAAATTCTTTAAGTTGCTTTGATAATTCAATTTCTGCGGATCCTCCACCGCCTAAAATATATGGATTTTCAACTATAGTTCTAACTACGCATAAAGCATCGTTCAAAGTTCGTTCAGCTTCATCAACCACATGTTCAACACCACCTCTAATTAAAATACTAACTGCCTTAGGATCTGAACATTCTGATATAAATATCATGTTGTCAGATCCTACTTTCTTTTCTTCCGCAAAACCAGCTGTTCCGAGATCTTCGTTCGAGAGTTCTACGAGATTCGTAATTATTTTTCCTTTCGTCGCTCTTGAAAGTTTTTCCATATCTGAGCGTTTTACTCTTCTCACTGCGATAATATTTTCCTTAGCAAAAAGATTTTGTGCTTTATCATCTATTCCTTTTTGACAGAACACAACAGTTGCTCCAGAGTCTACAACAGCTGATACTTTTCTTTTAAGAACATTTTCTTCTTCCTCAAGAAACAAATTGATTTGATCAGGCGTTTGAATTTTAATTTCTGCATCGAATTCCGTCTTCTCAATTTCTAAAGCTGCATCAATTAACGCAATTTTTACATCTTTCAATTTCTTAGGCATCATTGGATGTACAATTTCTTTATCAATTATTAGACCATCAATTAATTCGGTATCCGATAAGCTCCCCCCTTCTTTCTTAATTATTTGTATCTGATCCAAGTCAATTATTTTTGTATCGCCTCTCACATCGACAATTTGGAGTACTGCGCTTACCGCAATTTCGGCGTAGTGTTCTCTTGCACCAGCTATCGATTTGCTATTCATCGCAGTTATTGCGGCTTTTTTCAATATATCTTTATCAGAAGCGTCGGTTTTATCAGCAATATCTTTTAAAACATCTCTACTTCTAATTAGCGCTTTTCTATATCCCCTTAAAATAATCGTCGGATGAACCGATTGGTCCATTAATTCTTGAGCAGATTTTAATAATTCTCCTCCAATTATCACACTCGTTGTAGTGCCATCTCCAACTTTCGAATCTTGGGTTTTAGCAATTTCTATCATCATCTTTGCAGCAGGATGTTCAACATCGATCTCGTCAAGTATGGTTGCACCGTCGTTGGTAATAGTAACATCTCCCAACGAACCAACTATCATTTTATCCATTCCTTTTGGTCCTAAAGTAGTCCTCACAGCTTCAGACACAGCAATTGAGGCGGCAATATTGTTTCTCTGTGCATTCCTTCCTTGTCTTCTTTCAGTTCCTTCTTTTAGAACAATAACAGGAACTCCAGACAATTGAACCATTGATTATCCACCTTTTATGAATACAATTTTATTTTTTATATTTAAAGATCCCTATGTCACATATATTTTAAATTTTATTTTGTGATGAAATCAGAAAAAAGAGACTATAAAAAGATAAGATGATAAATTATTTTTAAAGCAATAATAATAGATTAAATAAAATTTTTATCGAAATGAAAAATGCATAGCAGATTAAAATTTACAGGTGAATTGAGATAAAAAAAGATAACGATCTTTATCGATCCAGATTAAATAAGACTCTGGACCCTAAAGTTTTGAAATTTTTATCTTCATTGCAAGATGACCTTTGGTTTGCAGAGGAAGACGTAATTGGGACTGAAGCTCATAATATAATGCTTTTTGAACAAGGTATTTTAAACAAGGAAGAGATTTCGAAAATTCTTTCTTCCTTAGAAAAGGTTAAAAAAAAAATTGAAAAGAACGAATTAGAATTAGACTCATCCTTTGAAGACATTCATCCTTTGATTGAAAAGATGGTAATTGATGATATCGGCATAGAAATAGGAGGAAAAATCCATACGGGAAGATCTCGAAATCCGTTCACAACTTTTTAAAAACCCACTCATAGAAAAGGTCTTGATTTGTCCTCCGGAATATATATTTTTAAAAGGGGACGACATGATACACGCTGTTACATTGCTTGCAAGCTCTGAATTTTTCAAAGGAATATCCAGATCGAGCGTTCAAGCCCTCGCGGATATTGCAATTCCAAAGAATTATAAGAGGCGAGAGATCCTCTTCACCGAAGGACAGAGAGGGCATTCGATCTATCTCCTTGGAAACGGGTGCGTGCAGCTCTCAAAGAGCAGTCTCGACGGAAAAGAGGTTGTGATCAAACTTGTCAGATCGGGCGAAATATTCGGAGAGGTGATCCTCTTTGAACAGGACTCCTACCCCGTATCAGCCTGCGCTAAGGAGAAC
>JAHQWX010000060.1 GCA_029856375.1 Promethearchaeia archaeon
TCCTCCCTTTTACATGCCAATCTGCGATATGTGTTGCTTGTGTACCTATGGAAAATGCAATCTTTCCAAGGGGAAAACAGGCGCGTGCGGTATTGATATGAAAGCACAACAAGGGAGAATTGTAGAAATTGCATGTTGTATTGGTGCTGCTTGCCACTCTGCGCACGGTATGCACCTTATTCATCATTTACACGAGAAATTTGGCGATGTACCAATTAATTTCGGAGATAAAATTGAAGTTGAGATGCCACTTACGCGATTAATCGTTGGAATGAAACCGCAAACATTATCTGACTGCGAACACGCCATGCAGTGGGTAACCGATACAATAACTCATCTCTTAGCAGCAGGCCACACTGGTCAAGAAGCAAATTATATAGATTTTGAAAATAAAAGCTTCTTAGCTGGGCTCTGCGATAGTATGGGATTAGAAATTTCTGATGCTGTCCAAATTGCTGCTTTTGGATTTCCAAAGGGAGAAGCTGATGTTCCGATCGTTGAATTAGGTATGGGAACTCTCGATTCAGAAAATAAAGCAACAATATTAATGATTGGGCACAACGTGGCTTCGGGAGTAGAATTAACAGATTATATTAGAATGAAAGGTTTGGAAGATAAACTTGATGTCGGTGCTATTTGTTGTACGGCCCACGACCTTACTCGCTATTACGACAAAGCGAAAGTCGTTGGGTCAATGTCAAGGCAGTTGCAGTTCATTCGCTCTGGATTGGCCGATGTAATTATGGTTGATGAACAATGCGTGAACACTCGCTCTTTCGATGAGGCACAAAAAATTGGTGCGGCATATATTGCGACTAATGACAAAAGAATGGATGGGTTGCCTGATAGAACTAACGACTCTATTGAAGAAATCGTTAATGATTTAGTATCTGGTAATGCTAAGGGAATACTTATTCTTGATCCAGAGAAAGCAGGAGCAGTCGCTGCTGAGACTGCGATAAAAATGAAACCTATTAGAAAAGCAAAATCCTCAATACCTGATAGAGAAGGGGCAATTGAGATGGCAAGAAAGTGCATTGGATGCGACAACTGCCAGAGAAACTGTCCTAACGATTTACCGATGGTTGAAGCAATACAACTTGCAAAAGATGGTGATTTCTCGAAATTAGCAGAAATGGGCGACTTCTGCTTAGGTTGTGGTCGATGTGAAGGCGAATGTATGCATGGAGTGTCTCCTCTGACGCTAATCATTTATGCTTATCAAGATTACATTAAAAATGAAAAGTTTAATGTGAGAGTAGGCAGAGGACCGATTCAAGACACAGAAATTAGAAATGTTGGTGCTCCAATTGTTATGGGAGAAATTCCTGGAATCGTAGCAATTGTAGGTTGCGCAAACTACGGTAAGGAAATCCAAGAACTCTATAGATACGCAGAAGAATTTTTAATTCGAAATTACATCGTTGTAGTGTCTGGATGTGCTGCAATGGACATAGGCTTAGTAAAGAATGAAGATGGAGAAACATTATATGATAGATTTCCAGGAGATTTCGATAGAGGCGGTTTAGTGAATGTCGGAAGTTGCGTAAGTAATGCGCATATCACTGGAGCCGCGTGTAAAGTTGCAAATATTTTTGCTAGACGGCCTTTAAGGGGTAACTTCGAAGAAATTGCGGATTATATCTATAACCGGGTTGGAGCCTGTGGTATGGCGTGGGGTGCAATGAGCCAAAAAGCTGCAAGTATTGCAAGTAGCGTAAACGCGCTGGGTATTCCTGTTGTTGTAGGACCTCATTCAGCAGAATACAGGAGGATGTACCTAGGTCGAACGGATAAAGAAGATGTCTGGACCGCGTATAACGCAAGAGATGGAACCAGCGATCATAAAGTCACTCCCGCACCAGAACATCTATTAACGACAGCAGAATCAGTAGAACAAGCGATCGTCCTGACGGCGAAACTATGCATTCGATCAGCGGATAATAGCAAGGGAAGAATGATTAAACTTTCTCATTGGATCGATTTAACGAGGAAATATTTAGGGCAAGACTTACCAGACGATTTAGAGAAATATATACGGGTTGAGGCAGATATTCCAATCAACTTGAAAGATGAAATTATGACCTATTTGAAATCTAAAAATTGGGAGCCTCAAGAAATAATAGATCCTACAATAGTCGAACGACTAGCAACTAAATACATTAAAAAGTAAAAATAACACTTTTTCTTCTTTTTTTTATTATTTTAGAATCATATAAAGAATGTAAATTTATTTTTCTAAAATTTCTCTAATTTTCTTAACAGCTTCACTAAAAGCCTTTCCGGCTGGAGAATCGGGATTCTTAATTATGAACGGCAGTCCAGCATCGCCTGTTTCTCTGATATTTGGATCAATTGGAATTTGCCCTAAGAGTGGTACATGAAAATCTATTGATGCTTTTTCACCGCCCCCTTTACCAAATAAATCAACTTTGTGGCCACATTCAGGACAAATGTAGCCAGACATGTTTTCTATTATACCAAGTACATCTTTATCCATCAATAACGACATCTTTAGAGTTTTTCTAGAATCCAGCAAAGCAACTTCTTGAGGTGTCGTTACAATGAGAATATGTACATCTGGTATTAATTGTAATATATCTAAAGTTTCGTCTCCGGTTCCCGGGGGGAGATCTATTACTAAATATTCTAAAGAGCCCCATTCCGCGTCTCCTAAAAATTGTCTCGTTGCACTCATTTTCATTGGACCACGCCATATCACGGGATTATCTGCATCGTCAATCAAAAACGCCATGCTCATCACTTTAATATTAAGAGGCCCAGGGATCGGGTAAAACCGCATCTTCTCGGGATCTACTTGTGGTTTTAATTCTGGACTCATACCGAGCATTTTCGCAACATTAGGACCGGTAATATCGATATCTAGAACACCAACCGTGGAACCAGTGCTTGCGAGCTTCATAGCAAGATTCACTGCTACTGTACTTTTTCCAACTCCGCCCTTACCTGAAATAATTGCTATTTTGAATTTTATATTTTCCATATTTTCCTTTATTAGTTCCATTCTCTCCTCGTTCGACATTCTTTTTTGTTCGCTATTATTTTCAACCATTTAATTTCACTTCTTCTGCATTTCTTTTTCTTGAAAATATTCTAATTAACTTAAAATAAACGTTTCTAATATGCTTAAGTGTAATAAATTAAAGGGAAAAAATAAATTTTTTGAATAATTATTCAAACATTAAAAAAAATTCCTTACAAAATATAAACAAACTTTTTTAATATGTAATATATTTCAATTCATGAAGACAGCATAGTAAGCGTGGATTAAGGCTTTGAAAGATAAACCAAATTTAATTGATTCAACTAAAAGAAAAAACAATTCTGAGCCCAAAACTCAAGTAAAAAGCCCTGAACCACTTGAGATTATCTCATTTAGTCAATCGGAAGATATTGTATTTTTAATTGATTTTAATCCCAATTTCTATAAACCGGATATTTTACCAACGAGATTTTTAAAATTTAAAGAAATTTTGGACGATTTCTTGGAAAGGCGTATTCAAATAGACCCTTCTGGAAGAATTTTACTAATACCATATAATTGCCCTAAGCTGAATATCACCCATGAATTTAATCCTATTTCTGATCCAATCGCACAAAATTTTCTCAATATTAGCAATATAATGGAACTCGAAAATAGTAAGATCGAATTTTTATTAAATGATGCACTAAAATTGGCAATGCAAAAGCTAATTGCTGTTTTTAAGACAATCAGGGATAGGACTTTACGATTAATTATAATATCAAATGAAGTATCAAAACAAAATCCTCAATTCTATCAGAAAATATTAGATATTATCAACGGGGTTGGGTGTAAATTAGATGTAATATTTGACATTGTGTGTTTTAACAAAGATTTTGTTGGGGATAAGTCTCTATTGGGACTCTTCAAAACTGTTCGGGATAAAACAAATGGATCGCTTTATGAAATTGAAAACGAAAAAAGTTTTACGGAAGCCTTTTCTAAGATTGTTGAAAAAAAAGATGTTCTAATACAAGAGATCCTTGGAAAAAAGATGTATACCGAACCGCAAGAATTTCTCGAAATAATTGCTTCAGATTTACTTCAAATTGACGAAATACTAGATGATTCCGAGCTTATTTGCCAAATATGTTTTACTAAAGAATGTGCTTGCCAAGGGATTTTGGATTTTTACACTCACGGTAGAAAATGCCCTAATTGCGGCAAAATAATGCATTTATGTTGTGCGGGAAAGTGGGCAGAGAATCAAAATTTAGAACATAATTATATCGGATTTCCAACGGTTTTGAGATGCCCATTTTGCTTTTATTTATTGAAAGTTCCAAAAGAATTCGTTAACTTCGATGAAATACTAGAGAAATTACAGAAAAAGTACATCGAGAGTAAAAAAAAATTTGAGGAAAGATTGAAATCAGAACAAATTAAGATTGGACAGTTAGAAAGTTTCTCTGAAGAATTAAGAAAAGCAGAATCAGAAAAAGCTAACATTTCAGCTTGGTTGAGGGAACACTTACCAAACCGTAAAGAACGCGAAATTGAGCGCATCTCAGACGAGATAGTGAGATTGCCAACTTACGAAGAAAAAGTTTCATTCATTAACTATCTCAAGTTTTCAAACGATATTGACAACGACTCGATGCCAATTTAATTATTTCTTAAGAAAATTTACATAAAATAAACTATTTTCGTATTAAATCCAATTTTTTCCCTACTAATTTGTCTAAATTGTCTGGATACAAGAGAATTTATGATATATTAAAGTAATTTTTATATGATGATCATTCATTTTTTAAAAAAATACTATAAAAATTTTATTAAATGGTGAAATTATGTCGAAAGTTATAGCGATAATTGGTGGAGTGGTTGGAATAGTCGCTGCAATATTAGGATTTTTAGCACCAGAATTAGGTTGGTGGCAAGTAACTGCAGAAAACTATTTGATTATCTTCGATGGTTCTGGTTATATCAACGCTTTTGGTATGACTAGCAATACCGTTAATGAAGAAGTAGAATTACTCGGTAACATGTTTTTAATCGGAGGGATTGTCTTTATTGTAGGCGCTTTACTCGCAATGGTTGGTGCAGCTAAGGAATCTACAGGATTAGCCGTACTAGGCTCGATTATTATGATCGCAGGAATAGGCCTGTGGGTATATGACCTCATGACCAACGAAGATTTTGAAAACATTATAGATGGATTGGATTTCATAACGGGAGACGAATATACCGTATTATTCGGAGCGATTGATTTAGGAATTCTTGGTGCATGGAACTGGGGTTTAGGAGTTGGATTCTATATTGCAGTTGCCGGAGCAGTTGTCTGCCTAATCGGTTCGTTCATGGTAAAAAGATAGAAACAATCCAATTTTATATCTATTTTTTTTTCTTTTTTTTAAATCCAAATTAATGGATTGAAATAATCCAAATTATCTCAACTTTAAAAGCTAATATAAAAAGAGAGAAAAATATTAAGTATCTTTAATATTTAAATAAAGAGGTTGATTAAAGGCATTACTTCGGTAGTGAAATAACCCAAATGCTCGTCTAAATTTGTTATATCTTCGCTCAACAACCATAGATAAACCGGAATTTTTCTTTCGCCGTATTCAAACAATTTTTCGCCTCTTATTGAAAAATTATTCAATGGATAATTCAATATAATCGATTTCTCCCTAATTAAACCTATAGAAGTGTGGAAGTTCATCAGAGTCTGCATTAATAAGGCGGTATTGTTAACTAACATCTCGTCAGTATCGTTGTCCGAATAGCTGCCAAATATGAGTCCATCCATTGAAATAACCGAAATCGCTTTACCCTTAACCGAATCGTTAAATTGTGCGAGTATTTTGTCGATAATTTCAGAGGTTTCAGAAATTTTCATAAGCGCAACGGAAAACATCTTTTTGATTGTAGCACTGTCAAACATAGTGGTTGATTCAAAATCTAATACTTCTATATCAAATTCTTTAACGACACTTCGGAATTTATTTTTAACAGATTCCATATTCTTTAATACTATTGAATCGTCTCTCAAATCAGGATCAAATTTGTTTAATACGATTAAAACTTCAGGATTCTCGTTTAATTCTTGGAGCGTTTGAAGTACTACTTTAAAATAGTTGGCAGATTCTACAAACCTCTTGGGATCTTGCAGGTCTATTACGTAAATAATTAAATCTGCGTCGGTAAAATAGAGCTCGGGTTTCTTAAAATAGAGGTTTTCGCGATATTGTACTTGACCACCTAAATCCCAAGAAATAATTGGATATCCAAAAAAATCGAGTTGTTCTCTTGCTACGCCCCTCGTAGGCAATAAATTCTTAACTATTGAGTACCTATCTTGCAATACATTTAAAATAGAAGTTTTCCCACCGTTATCCAATCCGATTAATAGTATTTTTTTCTGGGCAAACCTACTAGAACTAATAAAGTCGTATATGATTTTTGCCACTTTTATCCACTTATCTAACACTACTTCGGGAATTTCCTGGATCTCTGAGATTTTATCTGTCGGGAACTCTGCCAATTCTTTAATACTGGTCACATTGAACTTTTTAAGAATGTCAGCATTGATTCTATCAATTCCAATAAGACTATCTATTTTAAAATCTAAAATTTCCCCAATATTCTCGATATAAACGCTTGACTTAAAAAAGCCTTTAATTCTTTCGATATCTTTAGTTCCTTGCGCTTGCATGGTTCTAAATCATTCAATATTGATTATTTTGCAATCGATTTAAAATAATCGTTAATTATATTATTTTATTCACAATGTCTTTAAAATATTTATTTATGATGTCGCTATAATTAATAAATATATATTTATGTATGCATTTTTATCTCTTCCATCAGTAGTATTAAATAATAATAACTAAAAAAATAGTTAAATTACGCATGAGCCAACGTATTTCCGAGAACATCATTATTTGCCTTGACATTAGTCGCTCGATGTATCGAAAAGATTACTCTCCAAATAGGCTCGAAGCTTCCAAAAAAGCTATTCAAAATCTCGTTTCCACGAGACTTAAAGACGATCCGTCAACTTCCTTTGCTATAATCACAATTTCAGATAAACCTAAAACCGTTCTTGACTTTATTAACGCTGAGGCTACTATTATCGGTGAAATAAATGCTCTCGAATTTAAAGGAAATTCTGCTCTTGGAGATGCTCTAGCTTCTGCGATCCAAAAATTAATTTCCGAATTAAGAAAAGTTGGCGCTAAAGTACCAAGAATACTCGTAGTCTCCGATGGAAATTTCACAAAAACTTCAGTTGATCCGATAAAAATGGCTAATTTGGCAAGTAAATTAAATATAAAAATAGACACTTTTCGATTAGGAGAAGTTAGCCATGTTAATCTTCTTAAAAGATTGTCAGATATTACTAAAGGGCAATATTACTATAATAACAACTCAGCCTCTATGATTGAAAGTGCAAAAAAATTTGCTGATTCAAATGTAAAAGATTATACAATGTCAATTAAAACTGCAATTGAAAATCCGGCATTTTTGCGCAAAATTGCTGCTAATTTGCTAAGAACTCAAGATCTAACTAAGGATCAAGAAGAAAGAATTAAACAAATTCGAGGAGAAGCCGATTATAAGAAATGCGTTATTTGCTTTGCAGATAAGTGCCCTTATACTGCTGGTACTTTTTTTACTGAAGGACGCTACTGCCCGAACTGTTCGACGCCAATGCACCTTCATTGTGCAGCTGAATACGCAAAATCAGCAAAAGACGAAAAACAAAAGGAATCCGGGACATTTCGATGCCCTCACTGCTTTTATTTGCTAAAAATCCCCTCAGAAGTTCAACAAATCTCCAAATTATCTGAATTGAGAAGGCCAGAACATCCATCAAGAGGAGGGGGTGCAGACCTTTTTCACGTAAAAATGCAAAAGGCAGAAGAGCTCGGCGAAGAATCGATGTATAACGCTTGTCCCGCCTGTCACATGATTTTCGAAGAAGGACAAGATGTAGTGAAATGCGGCAATCCAGAATGCACCGCTATGTATCATTTCAATTGCTTTGAAAAATTAGAAGATACCCGCTGTAGTAATTGTGGTGTAGAATTGAGGCTTACTTGAACTTAATTGAATATCTAACAAAATACTCGTATTTTTTTTTAAAATTTTCCTTAAAAATAGGAAAAAATTAAAGGTAAGGCCCTCAGCACGAGAGGAACTCGTTCATTTTTTCTATCAGCTTTTTTATTTTTCATCATTAGGCGAATAATCAAATATTTCCCCATAAAATAAGCGAGTTTTATAGAGGAATAAACCTAACGATTGAAATTTAAAGTAGAAGCAAGATGAAATAAGCAACCTCAGCAAGATATTACAAAATCGCTGTTTAGATAAAAAATCGGGGTCTATATTACGAT
>JAHQWX010000061.1 GCA_029856375.1 Promethearchaeia archaeon
TATTATTAATTTTTCCGTCTCTATTAGTGATTATGCTCCTTTTCTATTTTCTTATTCGTAGTTTTTCAAATTCTTCAATATAAATTTTTGAAAAAAAGGTTTAAATTTACTTAAGCCAAATAACGAAATCTATAAGAAGCAAATTCTTACGCCGCAGGTATGGTCTCAACGATTGTAACATCAGCGTGCCTGATTTTTTCTCGCTCAGCCAATTTTGCAGAATATTCTTTTCTTAAGTCAGCTAATTTATTCTCCCTTTCTTTTACTCTATTCTCTTGTTTCAACTTCGCTTTCTTGTCTTCGATGAGCAGTTTTTGTACCTTCGTGTATTCCTTTTCTGCAGCTAAAATTCGTTCTTGAGGTTGGTTTTCGTTAACGATTTTAATATACGCCATTTGTTTTTTTGCTAGTGTTTCTCGGGTCATAGCGACATTTTGTTGTTCTCTCGCAAGATCTCCTTTCTCTTTAGCGATTTCTTGCTCTAGTTTCACGATTTTGGTGTTAATCTCTGCGAGTTCAATTTGATTTTTAGCCATTTGATCGTTGTAAATAGCGTTGTTTTTTTCTCTTTTAATTTCTTCTTCTGATACTTCTGATGCTCCAATTTCTTTCAATTGTTGCTTCATTTTTATGTAATTCTTGGCGCTATCAGCCATTTCGCGTTTTATTTTCGCCATTTCTAGCTCTTTTTTAAAGAATTTCTCGCGCGCTTGCGATCGCTTAAGAGTTAATTTTGAGAGATCTCTTAGATTTATTGAGGTCTGTTTTTCCATTGCAGCCAAATTTGCGTGTTGTTCGGCAATTCTTTTTAAACTTTCTAAATTTTCTATTTTGGTTCACCCATTTTATTTGTTTTTTTTAATTTTACTAATTTTAATAATCGTATTCAAAACTATCCCACTCTTCGTTTTCTTCGTCTTCCTCATCTAGGGTTTCTATTTCAATATACACTTCCCCAGAAAGCACATCGTCGTAATCGTCGTGGAAATATTTTCGTTTTTTGATTTGTTTCTTTTTTTTTTGCGGGCCATTATTTCTTCCCATTTTTACCACTTCCTATTTTTCATTAAATTTTAATAGTAAAAAGAAAAATTATTTGATTTCAATTGATTTTGCTTCTTTGTCCTCCAATTTTTTCTTAGTAAGAACGATTTTTAAAACACCGTTATCGTAGGTTGCATCGAGATCGGCTTCGGTTGTGTTTTCGGGTATTTTAAATACTCGATGGTAAGTTGAAGTGCTGTATTCTTTTCTAATGTAACTACCTGCTTTTTCTTCTCGTTCTTCCTTCTTCTCACCTTTTATTTCTAATCGGTCTTCTATTAAGTTAATTTGTATGTTATCCTTTTCCATGCCAGGTAATTCTAGAGATATAGAGAAAGTATTGTTGTTTTCTGTGATATTTGCTAGTGGTATCCTGAATATTGGTTCGTCTTGCCAAACTTTTATGGGAGCCATTAGATTTTCAAATCGGCGCCACATCTTGTTAAAGTAATGATCCATAGATTGAGACAACGAAAACGGATAGAAATGCCTTAAAGCAATCTCTCTCGAGTTTTCTTTCTTTTCTTCCTCCTTTTTCACCTTTATTTTCTTTGCTTCAGCCATTATTTTCACCTTTTTTTTCGTTATTTATGATTGATAATATAGAATAACAAAGTATTTAAATGTTATCATTCGATAACAATTTATTCAATCGATAACTTTAAAAGCATTTGAAAACATATTAATGTTATGTAGAAGTCGAAAAAAAATTAGGACTTAAAAAAGGGAAAAAAATGACGGATAAAACAAAAAGAAAACGCAATAATTTTTTATCGTTTAGAGTTTCTGAAAAAACTCTTAAAAATTTAAATTTAATGGCTAAACAAACAGGAAAAACGCGTGGCATAATGGGAAAAGACGCTATGAAAAACTGGCTTAAATTAGAATTATTCAATCAAACCAATGAAATGATAACGATCTCTAAGAGAATGTTTACCAAATTGCTTTCTCTTCTCAAACAAGAAGAATTAAACGCTATCGCAGAAGACAATTCTACTCTATTTGCAAATATATTAAAATTTCTAGTTGAAGTACCCATGAATGAAGATACATTAAAAAAATATGGGACATTTTCGACGGAATTTTTTGGTAAAACCGGCTTCAGATGGTTCAATACTTTGGACATACAAATCCGAGAGAATCGCCTTATCTTCAAAGGACTCCACGATTTAGACGAAAATTTTTCAACATTTTTCACCCACTTCTATAAAAAACTTCTAACGGATCATTTTAATTTAGATATTGTTGAACATGAACAAGATCTATCGCCACAATTAATACTTCTTGAATTTGCCGTTAAAAATACTGGAAAATAAAATACCTTTTAAAAATCTAATCTAATTGGAAAAGACACTCTGAGAGAGTGGAAACGAGTAAAGCTAAAATAATAATCAACTAATCAAGGGTTATTGAATCAATCGGAGAAGATAAATGGAGAAAACACCAGAAGAGAATCAAGTAATTTTTAAAATATTGTATTGGGGAATGGCGGGCTCTGGCAAAACCACTGCGTTAAATACCTTATATCGTTTTACGCAAGAGAATGAAACAGAAATTCTTCCAAAAAGCCCAGTAAAATCGGTTAGCAAGAAAGATGGGGCTACATTGTATTTTGATAGAGCGATCTTTCAATCTAGAAAAAATAATAATATACTAATTCAAATATTTACTGTAGCTGGACAAAAGCAATTTTATCCTTTAAGAGAGCAGGTATTGGAGGGGACAAATGGAATTATTTATGTCGTGGATTCTCAAAAGCAATTATTAGAAGACAACATTGATGCGTTAAAGGAATTAAAAAAAGCAACGAAGGGAGCCTTAATTAAGAAAATACCATTAATCGTGATGTTAAATAAGAAAGATCTCAAAGGTACTATAAAGCGGAATAAAATGATCGAGATTTTAAAGAACGAAGGCCTTTGGTACGATCCCCCCCATAAATTAGCTCCATGGACGCCTATTGTTTTCGAAACATGCGCGTTGTACAAGAAAAGAAAAAATACTTATCGAAGCCTTCTCGAATGCTTAAGAAGAACTATTTTTTATAATTTATTTGGAGAAGATGATGAGGCTCCGACTAATGATGATTTATTTAGAAAATTTTTTGAAAAAAAAAGTAAAAAAAGTCACTAATTGATTCAAGATACTAAAAAAACAAATATTAAATATGAACGAATAAAAAAAGGATTCGAATACTATAAGACAAGATAAAAAAAATCAATTTTTAAAACATAAAAGCAAATTATTTAAAAAAAAACAACCAGTTCTATCTGATAATTCTAAATATTAGAAAAAAATGAAATAATAAAGAATTAATTAAAAGGTGAAGTTATGAGTACAGAAAAATCCCAGAAAAGATTAGGCGCTATAAATATTATTTTTGGAGTAGTGATAATAATTTTAGCAATAATAGTATGGATTTTTTCAGATTTAGCAATTCTAACTCTTATTACAATTATATCGTTTGCGCTAGCGATTTTAGGCTTAGCAAGGATAATAAACGGTGGAACTGATAAAGAGCTTAGTAATTGGGTAAAATTAATGAAGGTTATTACGGGTACAATCTTTATAATTGTTGCAATAGTGACAATTATTTTACATTTAACGGATCCTACTTTAACTATTGAAACCTTAATTTTAATTTTGGCAAGCGCATTATTAATTCTCGGACTTGCACGGTTTGTAAGAGGATTGACGGCTAAGGAGGTCCCAGTTTGGTTTCGTGCTATTATTATCGTAGTTGGAGCAATAACTACCGCGCTTTCAATATGGATAATGTTTTCGCTCACACTGGAAAATCTCATTCTAATATATATTCTCGCAATCTTGTTAGTGCTTAATGGAATTGCAAGAATAACTCTAGGTTTAGCAATTTTTAAAAGATTTGCCGAATAGAAAACGATATCTTTCAATAATATCTAATATTATTTCTCATTTTAACTATAAGAATTGGATTTAAATGGAAGACCTTGATTTTATTGAATACAGCGATAAACGTAAACGATTTTCAAATTGTATTAAATTATTTCACTTTCCCAGATTAGCTGGAACGGAAGGTGAAAAAAAAGCAGTAGAACTTGCTGTTGATTCATTTAATAAAATTGGTTATAAAAAAGAGGATATTCTACAAGAACAATTTCCTTTTTCAACTTTTTATTCAGCAGGGATTCTCAAAATAATCATCATAATGAATATGACACTTGTATTGATTTTATTATTTCTAAGTTATTTACGGAGAATCGTTGTATTTGGTATAATATTTATAATTTTTATTGTTTCTATTGCGCTTTTAAAGGATATTAGGCATCCTGAATTTTTTAGGTGGTGGGAGCGTAATTTAGGGAAAATTCGTACAGGAACTAATGTGATTGCCACGGTTCCAGCTAATTTGTTAACTAAAGAAAAAGCAGGGGATATTATAATATCAGCGCACCTAGATACAAAATCTCAGACTTTTAGAACCAGATGGAGGATCGCATTATTTTCATCCTGGATTATCGTTGAAACTTTACTCATTTTTTCACATTTTACTTCAAATTTATTCTTAGATGTGATTCCTGAGGACCATAAAGTAATCATTTTCTTCTTCGAACTTTTTATTTATGTGTTATCAGCATTAGTGTTGCTTATTAATGTGTTCCTTCTTTTTTTCAGAACTAGAAATGATTCTCCCGGTGCCTTAGATAATGCTTCCGGTATGTCAATTGTTTTTGAATTGAGTTCGATTTTTATTAAGAAACCTTTAGACAATTTCAATTTATGGTTTTGTCAATTTTCAGCAGAAGAACAGGGTACTATGGGATCAAGAAATTTTCTTAATCGAAGAGAAGGGAAATTTACGCGAGGAAAAACATTTCAAATCAATTTTGACATGGTTTCATTACTAGAAGAACCCAAATACAATATTGAATATGTAAAATCGTATGGTTTTTTCCCTAAAAAAAAAATAGCACCGTTATTAAGTCATTATCTTAAAACGGCCGCAAATGAAAAAAAAATAAAGATACATGGGTTCAATGTAACAGTTGGAGCTCATACCGACTCAATTCCTTTTCATTTGAGGAAATTTGGTGTTATTGACATTACTACGCGAGCAGCAACTCGATATACGCATAGTAAAGAAGATACCTGGGAGAGAGTAGACCCGCAAATATTAATACAAACATTTTCAATTGTAAAAAGAATGATATTGATGCTTGATAGAGATTTTTACATTTTAAAGGAAAAAAAAGATGAATTAAAAATAAACTAGATGTAGGTCCTTTTTGAATTATAAATTTTTACATTTTAACAAGAAAAATTAATATTTTTTTAACAAAATGTTTAGAAAGGATTAAAGAATATGTTAAAATACAAAGAAAAATTCGGGTGAAATTCAGATAATCTTCAGCGCAATAATCATTGGATTATGTTTTATCGGTGTGATAATTCTAATTATTACTAATAAATTAAATAGAGCAATTGCATCGCTTGCTGGAGCTGTAATTGTTTACTTCGTATTAATTTTTCTTGAGGGATTAGATTTTTCTATTATAGTAGATCTTTTATTTGGTTCTCAACAAGACGGATTCGTCAATCTTCATTCCTTAATATTGATAATTGGAATGATGCTGATTGTAGCAATATCACACGAAGCCGGCCTATTTCAATTTTTTGCCGCAAGACTTATAAAACTATCAAAAGGAAAACCAATTCGTCTAATGATAATCTTATGCGTGATAACGATAATTATATCCGCGATTTTAAATAACATATTAACCGTAATTGTGTTGATACCTCTTACTATTACGATTTCGCGTATGTTAAATACCGATCCTTCCCCCTACATATTAACGGAAGCGGTTTTGGTAAATATTGGAGGTACGCTGTTTCCAATTTCGTCTATTCCAAATATATTAATAACAACCTATGCTGAAATATCCTTTCTTGAATTTTTTTTGAATGTTGGTTTAGTTTCATTAATGATATTTGTCCCTACAATTATATTTTTCATCTTTCTTTATAAGAAGGAAATGGTGATTCCAGAAGAGAGCAAGAAAGTTTTAGAAGAATTTAATGTGTGGAATGTTGTGCAGAATAAAAAATTACTCTATTATTCGCTTTTTTCTCTATTAATTTTATTTGTTTTAATGATAACAGTACCATCGACTTTGATTTCAATGGACATGATAGCGTTAACTATTGCTTTAATCTTAATCGTTTTAAGCAGAATAGAACCCAAGGATTTGATTTCTAAAATAGATTTTGAATTAATTCTTTATCTCCTTGGAATTTTCGTAATTGCAGGGGGTCTGGAAATCACAGGAATTGTCGATTTGATGGGGAATCTTTTATCGATAATTGGAGGGAACGATTTATTTACCCAATTAATAGTAATCTTGTGGATTTCAGCCTATTTTAGTAGTAACATTGATAATATTCCAATAACAAAAGTTTTGACGCCAATAATAGGGGATATGGTGGATAATTCGCTACTCGCACCTGGTAATCGATTTTATTATAGTCTCGCGATAGGTGCGAATTGGGGAGATAATTTAACTCCATTAGGAGATAACATCCTTGTCATGAATTTGGCCGAACAAAATAAACGCCCAATCACCTTTAAAAAATTCTTTAAATTGGGTTTTACGACCACAAATCTTCAATTATTTATCGTGTCGATTTATTATTTGGTTGTGTTTTATTTTTTCGTTGGTATCATAATTTTGATAATCATAGCAATAAGTATTTTAGTATTGTATTTCCTAATTAGATATGGACCTGAGTCGATTAAAATCAAAATTAATAATATTACATCTAAATTTAGAAATTTAATAATAAAGTGATGAGATATGGTTTTTCAGAATATTAAACGCATAAAAAGGGCATTACCAGAGGTTTGTCACATAGCAATGTTCTACAACAATGGAACTATTTTCCAAACCACTTTTGAGCACCCAATCAACATCCCCAAATTAGGTGAAAATCTCGCAGAGATGCTGCTTCACATTAAAAAACTCTACGATATATGCGAATTTAAAATTGATGACTATAAAAGATTAGTATTTGAAACAGAGGAGATTTCGCTAATAGTTTTAAAACTCGGAGAAGATAGCAACATTGGACTATTTTTTAGGAAAGAGGAAGGGAAGGACTTAAAATTAGGATCAATTAGAAGGTATTTGGAGAGAATTGAAGACCTTGTAGATGTATCACAGGAAGAAATAGAAAGACTTGACCAAGAGGACGAAAAAAAAGAAGAAGAGAAAAAAGAAATTTAAAAATTGAAAAGTAAAAATAGATGTTTTCTATAACCACTTCTTTCTTTTAAAAAAGAATAACAATATAATTGCTATTATAATCATAACTATCCAAGTAATTGGATAACCTAAAGGCGATTGGAGTTCGGGCATAAAGAGGAAATTCATTCCATAAACTCCCGCAATAAATGTTATGGGAATAAAAATTGTTGATATAATCGTGAGTACTTTCATTATTTCGTTCATTTTATTGCTTATGCTCGAAAGATATAAGTCCATCATACCCCCTAATATATCACGGAAATTTTCCACAGTATCAATAATCTGAATCGTGTGATCGTAAAGGTCTCTGATATATATTTTAGTTTCTTCTTTAATAAGATCCGTTTCCTCTCTTTGTAATCGATTTATAACCTCCCGGAGAGGCCAGACGGACTTTCTAAATATAATATTCCCTCTTTTCAACTTGTATACATTTTGTAAAGTCTCAGTAGTGGGATGTTCGATTAATTCATCCTCTAAAGTTTCAATTTTATCGTCCATGTTTTCTAAAATTACGAAATAGTTATCAATAATAGCGTCTAAAATGCAATACGCGAGATAATCGGATTTCATTTTTCTTATTCGCCCTCTACCGCTCTTTAGTCGCTGACGAATTATTTCAAGAATTCCAATTTCTCTCTCTTGAAAAGTTAAAACGAATTGCTCACCAAACACCAAACTTACTTGTATGGGTTCAATTTCCTCAGTTTCCTTATCTAAGTATAGCATTTTCAAAACAACAAAATAATGATCCTCGTAATTATCAATTTTTGAACGCTGTTCTATGTGCTCAATGTCTTCTAAAAGTAAAGGATGTAAATCGAATTGATTACCAATTTGTTCAATGATTTCGGGATTATGTAAGCCTTTAATATTTATCCATCTTATCGTTGATTTTTCTATATCTCGAAGATTAGATACAACTAATTGTGATTCTTTTAATGTAAACTTTTTTAAATTGTAATCAATAATTGTAATTTTCAGTTCTTCATCTTTTTTCTCTCCTGTAAAAACGATT
>JAHQWX010000062.1 GCA_029856375.1 Promethearchaeia archaeon
AGACGAATAGCCCACAATATTGCAATTGTAGTGAAATATGTTGCTATCGTGATTGCGAGACTTCCAATAGCCATTTTAAGAGTTCCTTTAGCAATAATATTTTTACCAATGGTTTTCTCTTCCATGTCAATTTTTTCCATTTTTTATATATCCTCCAATTTTTTTATTTTCTAATAGATCGGTTTTTTGTAAATTATTTTGGAATGTCAAATTTATTTGACATTTCCTTAATTTAATTAATAGAAAACTTGCATATTTAAATGTTTCGATCCGAGGATAAATTCAAATAAAATGAAAGTAATAATAGTATGTCATGAAAAAAGCGTATTATGCTATTATTATTGTAGCGATTATTGTCCCTATTCCTTTTATTTTAGGTCTAATTTCTAGTTTATTTCGGCCTCAACTTCCAATAACTCAGAGAGATTTCAAAGTTGGCATCGCTGGTTTTATACCGAGAAATTTTCCTAATTCGGAATCGAGCGATTGGGAAAGCTTTTATAAAGAAATCCCTCAGATGGGAGAGGTTTTTGGAGCATATCCTGTGTGGAATGATGATACCGATACCGATGGAATTCCAGATCTGGTAAAAGTAGCAATTGGTATTGAATCTCAATATGGTGTTACCCCCGTTATTGCGATATCATTTGACATAAATGTAGTTACAGACACATATTTCAGCGAGAATAAAGAAGCGTATAAGGCAGCCTTGATTGATACGGTTGGGACTTATAATTTAACTTATTTATCGATTGGCAACGAAGTAAACTCCTTATATGCTCATGTTTCTCCAGCTGCGTTTAACGATTTTGTTGGATTTTATAAGGAAGCGTACGATGAAATCAAGATAAAGAGTCCGAACACGAAAGTTTTCACCATTTTTCAGTTGGAACACTTGAAGGGTGCCGCATATTTAACGGGATTGGAACTTTCTGAGTCTTGGGATTTAATTGATCAATTTGGCGAAAAGCTTGACCTCGTCGGATTCACTGCGTATCCACTACTAGAATATAGCAATGTCAACCAAATTCCAGAAGATTACTTCTTAGAAATTGCCAACTATGTAGATAAGCCCGTTGCCTTCACTGAAATGGGGTGGCCAAGCGTTAATGTAGAATCTTCGGGGATTAGAATTATTAATAGCAACCAATTATCACAAGTTGAATTCTTTTTACAAATATTAAATGCTACGAATACCTTAGATGTCGAGCTATTTATCCATCCATTTCTCCACGATTTTGTTTATTCTGAAGAAAATCCGCTTTTCAACAATATTGCTTTAAAAAAGAACGATGGAACTCCAAAAGAGATTTTCAATTATTGGCAAGCGCTCGCATCATTGCCATATAATAGCTAATTACATAAAATAATAAGTAACAGTACTTTATATTTTTAAAAAAACAGATTCATGATTTTCCTTGAATAGAAAAATAATCTATTTGATTTGCTATATTTTTATTTTAGGAGTTATTGGGATAGGTCCAAATTTCTTGCCACCAACGATTAACGACTATTCTTGGGAGAGATGGGATGGTATCGATTTATCAGAAAACATCACTGGGAACGAGAGTTATTTTTCAGAAACTTTTACTCAACTATCTCAGCCATCAGTATTATATGTGTATGATTTAAGAGATAAATCTCATCAAGTTCAAACTGCTCTCACTGTTCTTCAAGGACTTGTAAATAGAGAAGCGGTAGATCTATTTTTAATTTATCAAAGCGCAGACGAATTCTGGCTACAGCAATTAGAGGAATATCACGGTATAAATCATGTCTTGCTCAATTATTCGTCTCATATGGAAGTATTCGATCGATATAAGCATTATATCGATGGTTTAATCATTTATGACCATAACCTATTGGATTCGATTAATGTTGCAACATTTTTAGCGGGTGTAAACAATTGTGTAGTCATTCACGAGAATATGGTCGAGGATTTTCGAAATTTAGGAATAACTGAGATAAGATTCGATTTACGCAATCAATTTATTTCAAAAACAGAACTCTATTCTTGGGCGTGGGATAATTTTAAGCAGTACGCAAATATGAATATGATGGCTTCCTTGAATCCAAGCAATGCTTTTTTTAGAGATTACGCTGTTGCGTCTAATATTTTTTGTTTTTTTCTAACGCCCGGTCCGTTAGGTCCAACTGATGAAATTAATCTATTCAAAGTAATTGTAAGCGAATATCCCGATAATGTACCCGTTTTTGGTTGGTATTACGATCCCGCCGGAGCACTTGGAGAGTACGAAGCAGTGAAAATTTTATCAAAATCTGGTAAATATTCCTTCTGTGCCGCGATTCCGGATTTTACAGTATTCAGCTCTATTAATGAGATTGATCATAAACAGAAATTGGTCAACTTTAATTCGTCAAAGTATAAAGTTGGTAATAAAGTAAAGAATAAAATATATATTACTTGCGTTGTAAGCGATGGAGATAATGTGGTATACGATTATAGGACTCTTCAGAGTTATTGGCAAAATCCTGACCGAGGTTCCGTTCCCATTGGCATTACGCTTGAGCCATCCATGTTTAAAATATTTCCTACGGGACTAAAATATTATTACGAGACGGCAACTGAGAACGAATATTTTCTTGCTGGACCATCGGGCGCCGGGTATTGTTATGTAGATTTAAATCCAGCGTTCCCTCAATTTCTTAACCACTCAAAATACGCAATGGATCGTGCGGATATGGACCAAGTGTGGATTTTAAACGGGTACGAGGGATTCCAACTCCAAATTTCAGACGAGGTTCTCGACGCTTATGCTTCAAATTCTTGCGATTTTTCGGGAATTTACATTAATTATCACGATTATCCTGCGGAATTAAATGAAATACGGAACGGCGTTCCTATTATGCAATCGTTCTTCGTCGAGAGAGAGAATGAACTCGTAGGAAAGCTCGAGTCGATATATTCAGCGAGTACAACGGGAAATGCTGGAGAACCAAGCGCCCCAATTTTTGTTTTTATTGGATTTTGGGCTTGGGATTTCTCGTTTACAAAGCTAAAAAGCGCAATATCTCAATTAGATAGCGATACCTTTGTATTTTTAAGACCGGACCACTTCTCTCAGTTGTTTATTGAATCGCAACAAACCCAGCATACTGAATCGGAAATTGAATTGATTATTTTTCTATTCTTAGGACTAATACCAGTAATCTCACTAATTGGCGCGTTAATTGTTATTAACATAAAAAATCAAATCAATGAGAGAAAATATCAAGAAAATCTTTCTTTTCTCGAAACCTTCACTAATCGCGCTTTTTTCTTTATGATCAATTTCTTATTTTTGTTGATGATTAGGTTTTGCTTGTACTCTACGATTTTAAATTTAGTTGCGTTATTTTTTTTAATTTTATCAACAATTATGGGGATTTTCCTGAAAAAAATCGTTGATAAGGCAATTGGCGTAAAAGCCAATCTTCAAATATCGATAATCTCGCTTTCTCTGGGGAGTCTTTTGGTATTCATTGATCCGAAGTTTATAATACTTCCCGGATTTTCAATTGGAATGTTATTCTCTCATCAAACGAAGCTCAATTCCTCCCTACTTGGTTCTAAATCAACTAATAAGCGAATTCTACTGTATAACATAGTGTTTGCAACTGCTTTAATACTTTTATGCCCACCAGAATCTCTTTCGTATTTACTTTTTATTGCAGTGATCGCGACGCATTTTATTAGTGGGCTTAGTATTTACTATGTAATTAATAAAAAATTTACGGACGATAGTCAATATTTCCTTTCTAAAGGTATTAATCACTGGTATATCGATGGCGTAGTTGGAGGGTTTTTACTATTTTTCCTATTAATTCCCAGCTTCTCTGCAGAGCGCGTTTATTTTCACATATTCTGGGGTGTTGCTTATTCACCTTCTCGATTGACAATCTCGTTCAGTATAGCTGCTCTTTATATTGCTAGCATTATTTTGTGCGAACAAATAAAATTTAGCAACGGTAAAAGGTACAAGAAATTCTCGATACTAATAGGTCTTTTATGTGGTTCTGCGTATATTATTGGATTTATTTTTCTAACGGGTTTGTTTTTCTTTATATTGTTAAATCTTATCTTCATTTATGGAATCCTTAATTGTTGTATCTATCTCGTAGAAAAACAACCAAGAGTTTTAAGGAATATGTCCCGTGATTTTCTCGTAAAAGAAAAGTTCACAGTCGGTGGTTTTCCATCTCAGCTTGTATTTTGGCTAGTGCTAGGACTTGTGTTGATATTTGTACCGCCTGCCATTATTATGGTTGATAGTCAAGAGATATTTGCGCAAATTGGGATACCAGCGATAAGTAGAATTAATTGGGCGTCGCTAATGTGGCAAATGTTCTATCTACCAAGCGTTTACGCTTTTATAACGATTATATTTGTTTTTCTTGTATTAATATATGGAATCCTTTCTACGCTGCTCTAATTTAAATACTTCTTGATCCCCATTAGAAGGAGTAGAAGGTAGAAAGGGGATAAAACGCCCGCCTCCTACTTTATCATTTTCGTCAATACGAAGGTTAGGTGCAATTTATGAGAAAATGATAGATAATAACTTCTTCTAATTCTTTTTAAATCCATTAGGGACAAAATTTAACGGTATTTAAATAAAAAATCGGATTAATTTTAAAATTTAATCGTATTTTTTTGGATTGTATTTCTTAGGGAAAAGTAAGTAAATAATGGTTTCTTTAATTAGTCGGTATAAATCCCTATAAGCTTGAGTCTTTATAAATCTCCTCAAAGTTTTTCCTAATGAAAACTCTGCTAAGCCGCTTCTTATCGGTATTTCGTTACCAAGAGATAAATTTACAATATTCATTAGATCTAAAACCTTAATTCTATGACCTAATTTTTTTTGTAGTCTCTTCGCTCCTGTTCTAAAAGTTAATACGCATCCGTTACAAGGTGTGAGTAATGTATCAGATCCTTTGTCGAGCATGTTTTTAAACAATTTATAATGTACTCTTCCCACATGTGATTTAGCTCCAAAAGTTAGTGGAAGGCTGGCAACCCCTCCGCAGCAAAACGCGTTATCTCGATTATAATCGGATTCAACTAAATTTAATCCTGGAATGCTTTTTAACATTTCTCGCGGTTCTTCGTAGATTGAATGACCCATGAATTTTACTCTTCTCCCAATAGAACAGTTATCGTTGTAAGTAACAGTTAGCGGTACGGATTCTGTTGGCTTAATTTTTCCTTCTTTTATCAAACTGAGAGTGTATTCGGAAACATGTTCCATTTCGATTCCGTTGGGCATTTTACGCAAATAATCAAGTGGGAGCGTGATTCCGTATTTCGCCATATCAAACATATGAATGGTAGTACACCCTGGACAATGAAGTAATAGCTTTTTAGGCCTTGGCTTCATCTTTAAGTAGTTTTGCATTACTCTGTATGTTTGATCGAGCCATACATCTAAAAAACCTAATAAAATAAACATTACCCCGCAACAAAATTCTGGGTTACCTATTGTTATATAATCTACACCTGCTTGTTCTAAAACAGAAATCATTTGATAAACCACATCTGGTATCGCCCAAGTGTGCCCACATCCTCCAAAAAAGCAAATTTCGGCTCCTTTTTCCGGAAATTTTCTTCCCTTTTCTATAGCTATCCTAATTTTGGGATATAACGGATTTGCATCACTATACCATTCTGGGACATTTATTTTTGCTACCAAAGGCCAAAGGTACTTTAATATAGGTGTGTCTTTATCTCGAAATAGAATTCCGGCTAGTTTCACGAGAAGAGGTGCTTCTCCTTTTCTGACTAAAATAGCTCTTAACATCGAGATCCAAACAGACCGCGAAAATTGTTGGTCTCGAGGTAAAGAACAAGAATTGAGGCAATGTTCGCAAATACCACAGCTCCAAATGTAGGTCTTTGCTTTCCTACTTAATTTTTTGGAGAAATTTTTGCTAAAAACAAATTCCTTGATTTCGCCCATAATGTTTCTCGCTTGTTTTTTCGAGAAATCGTAAAATACGCAATTTTCAAGGCATTGACCGCAAGTAATACAGGATTCCATCATTTTTCTTAAAGCGTGAACTGTCTTTTTTTTCTCTTTTTCAATGTCGTAATTTGAAAGCTCTGGTAAGGGATTCACATTCTGCATTATAATCTTCTCTTTTCTCAAAAAAAATCTTGTATAGAATTTAATGCTATGTAAAAATAATCTTAACTCTTAATATTTAAAAAAATTCTACTTACATAGGAAATCAAGTTCTTAATGAACTCTTGTTTCGTCGATTTTTCTAAAAATTCCAAAGAGAGTAGTCTCAGGAACATCGTCATACACTTTATTCATCGCGATTGCATCCTCGGGGCAGTGGTGAGCGCATAAACCACATCCAATACATAAATGCTCTTTAATTTCAACGAAGTTGTCTGATAAATCTTCTTTATGAGGCATATGGTGCCACATTGCCTTCATTGGACAAATCTCTACGCATTTTTTACACATTTTACATAACTCCCTATTAATCTCGGGTCTAAAATTTGATTTCGCAAATGCGCGTGGATTGTTGAATTTTGTCAATCCTCTCAGGATCGTGCAGTGGCACGTACAACAACTGCAAATCAACATTGGTGCATCTGGCCCAGAAGCGTTAACGATGGTGTGAACTAAGCCGTGGTCTTCGGCCATTTTTACGATTTCTAAGGCTTCTTCTTTTGAAATATCCTTTCCTTTACCGCATGCTTCAATAGCTTCGCTAGCTATATTTACTGCGATGCAAACATCTACGGGTTTTTCACATTTATCTCCTAAATAAGCCCCAATAGTACGACAAGTACAATTAACAAGAGTAATTCTATTTGCTAAATTAATGTATTTTTCGACATCTTCGTATACTAAAATTTCGTGTTGTACGGGAATGCTCTCATTCACTTCAACAAGTTTTATTTTTTCTTGAATGCTTGAATCGGGTAAAAGCCTAAAAAACGGATACTCTGAATTATACCACTCGTCCATAAGACCATCGTTAAGTAATTCGTGGAGTAGTTTTGCGGCTTTTTTCAAGTTTTCTTCGGAATCGTTCCCACTAATAAAATAAAATTCAAATAATCCCGGGAGTATAGGTAAAAGGCCGTAATATTCTCCAATCTTCAAAATAACTCCTTTCTTTGCCATATTTTGGCAAATTTCGGTGACTTTCTCAACTGAAATATTGATCAATTTCGAAATATCTTGGACGCTTTTTAAATCTACAAATGGGTATTCAAAAATCGAGATAACTTGTGCTTCTTCTAAATTAAACACTATCTTTAGATAATCCGTAACTTTTTTGCGTTTTGGAAGTTGTAAGGGCCAGCCCTTATTCATATTTAATCTAATCGTCTCGTAAATATCGTCTTTCAGTAGTATTACCCTATTTTCGCTTTATCTTTTTCAATAAGTTAAACAAAAATTATCTATATATAAGTATCTCTTATTGACTTCAATTTATTTACCTAGAAATATGTCAAACCTACCACAAGTTTAAAAAAAAAAATTGGTTATATGAATGTTAAAGGTAAATGTTTAAGAATCCGTTATCTTCTTACTAATTTTTAAAAACATAGGGGTAATTTAAAAAATGCTCTCTTTATTAGGATGGTTAGATGGTCTATCAGCTCTAATTACAGTTGTTTCTGGTTGTATATTTGGAGCGTTCTTCATATATAAAGGTAGACAATTGAAAGCAACCCTCCTATCTGTAGCCGGTTGCGTTCTAATCTCTGCAGGTCTCATGTTTCTTGGTTACATGGTCGATTTTATAACAATTCTCATAACATCGCACAATCTAGATAACTCAAATGGATTGGTTGATATTTTAAACTTCATGTGGTTAGCTCCCTTATTAATCTTTACAATGTACGTTAGCTCTGAATTGCTCGCACCGGAAAAAAAATGGATTTTTTTCGGGGTATTTTTCGCGGTAGGTGTCATCTACGAAATAACTCTATTTATGTTTCCAACGGTATCTTTTTATGGAGTACCTCCAATAGACGGAGAAGAGTTATACGATAACTATATCGATCTACTTTCCCCGGCAGGATTTTGCTTTTTGATCGCATTGGTATGTTCCGTGATTTTTACCGGATTCGGATTCGTAAGGAAAAGTATCGTATCGTCTGGTGTAATTAGAAAGAAATTCCTATATTTATCGATAGGAGTGTGGTTTTGGTGTGGTTTTGGTTTCGTTGAAATCTTCTTAGACGCAGGATATTTCGTATTTCTCGTTAGAATCGGAATGGTAACGGCCCTCTTATTTCTATACAGGGGATTAAAACCCGTTACTTTTTAAATTAATCAAAAATCTCCTTTTTTTTTTTTT
>JAHQWX010000063.1 GCA_029856375.1 Promethearchaeia archaeon
CCTCGATGTCTTTCTGTGTTGGTACTTTTTGCCTTAGTTCTCCAGAAGGAATATTGACGCCTTTATTGGACGAAATTGGTCCTCCAGCAACCACTTGACCTATCACATGGTCCTTTTCCTTACTCTTTATCTCTATTCTAATTATCCCATCGTTAATAAAGATAAAGTCTCCGATGTTGATATCCGAAAGAAAACCTTTGTAAGGAATAGAGATCTGCTCTTTATCGCCTTCTATATCTTTTTCAAAAATTTTGATCGTTTGGTCAACATTCATTATGTACGGTTCTGTTAACTTCCCAACGCGGATCTTAGGTCCTTGTATGTCAGCTAGGATCCCGATATATTCGTCAATCTCACGAATCATTTCGAAAGTTTCTTTCTTTTGTTCGTGTGTTCCATGAGAAAAGTTCAAGCGGAACACATCAACGCCCGAATCAATTAATTTTCTCAATACATCTTTATTGTTGGAAGCTGGACCAAGGGTAGATACGATTTTAGTCTTTACAAGTTTATCTTGAAACATAAAACTCATCAACTTCTTTTTATAAAATTCAATTAGTATTTTCTGCTATTTTAATTAATCTATTTTGCAGTAGGTAATAAATATCTATCAGTTTTTGTTTTAGTTTTAAAAAATCCTCTGTACTTGATAGTTCTTTTAGACATATTAAACTTAATCTATATTGTTCTGGTTTTAATGGATATTGAATTAGAAGCATCTGGCTCTTTTTAACCATTTCTTTACACATTAAAACTAGAAAATCTGAACTTTGTGACGCTAAAACAATTGATAAGAAATATTTGTGTTTAGGAGGTTTTTCAGGATTTTTAAATTTAAATAGCATTAACTTGTTTCTTAATTCATCCGCTAAAGAGTAAATAGATTTGACTTCATACTGGATAATATTCCCATCTTCTTTTTTAGAAATTGGAAGAAATTTTCCTTTTATTTTTTGGGATTTTCTTATTAGGTTTTCAATAAATTCGTTGAGCGATTCCATATAATAAACCGAAAGGATACATTAGTAAAAATTTTTTATTTTTTTAAAGATATAATTCAAATTCCATTTCAAATTCAAAAATTATTCAAGGAAAAAAAAATAAAAAAAAATAGATTTGAATTAAAAGCCCTCTGATGCAGATACAGCAGCAAATGCTCCGTAAAAGATACCACTCACGAGGCCAGCTAAGATAATTACTATGTAGACTATGATTTCCGATCCATATATAATAGTATATGAGAACCATAGTGGTGCAAGATTTGTTGAATCTGCACTTAGAAAACCAAGAAATACTAATGTAACAACAGCTGAAATAATTGCTGTGAGTAACCAAGCACCAAAAGCGGCACCTTTACTTTCTGCAGTACGACCAGCAATGATTGCGGCTAATAGAGCCGGAATAATCCCAGCTAAAACCGCCATTAATAGGTCCAACATTCCGGTACCACCGCCCATGAGATCGCTTATTAGGCCTACAATTCCCGTACTCGTCGTTCCTACCCAAATATCACCAGGTAAGAATAGAACCGGAGCAAACAGTGAAAAGATAAAAAACATAGGATCAGAGGTTAAAAGATTAAAATACTGATCTATACCGGCCCCTAAAAGGTATACAAGCATTCCGAAGACAAAATTCAACGCTATATAGATGATTAAAGAAAGTGCGAACGCTTTTCCAAAACCCATTATGATCTAACTCATTTAGTTTTTGCTATAAAAAATATTTTTTATTATATCTAATGTTAGGTTTTACTTTATATAAAAATATTGGAGAGTCCAATTATTGAAATTCGATACAAATCCTACAATCTGACCTTTGGTTTAAAAAAAATTTTTCAATTTCCATATTGTACAGGTCGAAAATTATTCTATGAGGAAATTTTTGTCCAAGTATAACTTTGATGAATCCCGTTACGGCTAAAGTCGAAGCAAATAGGGCAGTTACAATCGTTGTAGAACTATTTTGTATTGGTTCAACATATTTCTTGTCCAGTATCTTCCATTCAATGGTGTCATATTGTGTGATTTTTTTTGGTGAATATTGTATTAAAAGATCAGATTCAACATCAACCAATACTCCTTGCATGCATTCGTAGCATGGTTCATTATTTTTTGAGGATTGATATAAAATCATTCCCGAAAAGCCCGAAAAGGGATCTGTCCCTGCATAGATCATCGGTTTCTTCAGGTTTAGACAGACAATAGAGATGAGGCTTCTTTTTATTTCGGGTAAATCCAAACCATTAAGCACGAAATTAGACTTTCTAACGATATCAATCGTATCTTTCCAGTTTTGAAAAATGTCAATATCATAAGCAATTATTTCTGAATTCAAATTGTGTATTTTGTTGATAGTATCTTTCGCAACATCGGTTTTTTTCTTACCAATCTGATCTTTCGAAAATAACGACTGTCTATTTAAATTAGATGGCTCTATATTATCGTTGTCGACTAGGATGATTTTCTGAACGCCCAATCTAGCCAGTTGAAATGCAATATTTGTTCCAATTCCACCTACACCAATAACAGAAATTGTTTGTTTTTCAATTAATTCTTGATTAAACCAGCTAATATTTTTCTGCTTCGCGAAAAAATCTTTATTTAAGGAATTCATTATATTAAATCTTTAAGATTCTATCTCATAATATTATTTCTTTTTAGAAGTAGAGATAAAAGACGAATCCCCAATAATAATTTTATCTTTAATTAGATCCTCAAGAGTGGAAAAATCACCGATAATGCTATTCGATGTGATTATTTTGTTTAAATTTGTGTTGTCTCCAATAACTGTTTCTGATAAGATACATTGATTAATTTCAGCGTCGTCTCCAATAGACACATTTGGCCCAATGATCGATTCAGAGATTTTGGAGTTTTTTCCAATTGCTACGGGAGGGATTATTTTAGTGCTGATTAAATTTCCTTTTTTCTTCAGAGATTCGTAGTAAGGGTCAGAAAGTTGAAGTTCGGATAATAAAAATCGATTTCCTTCCAGAAGACTCTCTGGACGACCGAAATCGAGAATTATATCATGCATTTCGCTAATAACTACTCTTTTTCCGCTATCAATAATGCTTTGTATTATTGGAGCCAGTAAGTGTTCTTGTCCATTTTCGAGTGGGATTTTTGATTGATCTTCTAAAAGTTCAAAAAACATTGAAGAAACCGACTTTTTTACAATGTATGCTCCCGAAACTGCAAGGTTCGAGACAAATTTTTTTGGTTTTTCTATAATCTTCGTAACAAAACCTTTTTCATCACAAGAGACAACGCCATAGAATTCTGGATGTTCGACTTGTTGAACATTTATTAAAATATCAAATTGATGCTCATTATTCGTCAGTAGCATAGAAGAATAATCGCGAGTGGGCAATCTGTCGCTAAAAATTATAAACATATCTTCGTCTTTAATAAAATCTTTTGCTAGAAGAATTGCGTCAGATAATCCAGAAAAATAAGGAACATCATCTTCCAAGCCTAAAGGTTTTTGTTCAATAAAATGAAGGCTATAATAGTCTGAATAATGATTTTTTATATATTCTGCAACTTGGCGGCCCTTATATCCAATTATGAATAATATATTGGTCCCTTTTGGAAAATTTTTTTTCAATTTATCGAGTAAATGATCAATTATTTTCTTCCTAGAGAGTTTAATAAACGCTTTAGGTTTTGTATAAGTGAATGGTTGCATCCTTTTTCCGACGCCAGCCATGGGGCATACAATCCACATGTTAAGCCAAGTTTGCGCGATATTTTATAATTATTATTATGATGCATTATAATAATTCTATTAAAAATTAAAAGATTGTTTATCGAAGAAATCATCTTTAAATTTTATTAATTCATGAAATGGTTAATCATTAAGTATTTTATCTAAAACCTGATATATATTCCCCTTTTTTAACTCATTTTGCACAATTTTTTTTAGTTTTCCTAAGTAATATTTATCGGATTTATTCATATCACTCTTATAGACAAATTTTTTGAGAGTGATCGATAATTTTTCGTCAAGAAATTTTGGGGGGATCTCTTTTACTAATTCGGTTTTGGTTTTTTTTACCTCAATTTCTGAGCTTTTTCTTTGGTTTAGTAGTTCCTCATATTTATAATTAATATTTCGTATCCAAGTGATAATTCTATCAAAATCTCCTCTTAAATAAGTTCTGCTATTGAGAAATTCTTTGAATTCGAGAATGTGTGATAAAAATTCATCTATCGAATCTTTATTTCTTTTTTTTTTCTCTTCTTTTGTTTGTGTAATTTTTTTAATTGCTTTCTTTTTTTGGGCTTTCGTTATGGGTTTAACTGATTCTTCTATTTTTTTGCCTTTTGATTTTGAATATCCACTTTCTAACCATTTTTTTAAGGACATAATCAGTCTTTAATTAAATCAAGAAAAGATATATAATCTAATATTAATTTATCAATAATTGGATTAATATTGAAAGATAGAGTCAATGAGAAATTAAAGCCAGAAGCAATTATATTCGATTTTGGGTTTACTCTACTCTATTTTGTCAATCCCTCTATGGAGAAATGGAATAGTCTTGAGGAGCAAGGTCTAAATTTAGTTGGAAAATTTTTGTTAAATAAAGGAGTATTCACAAAAGATATTCAGATTCAGAGATTTATTAAAAAAGTGAGAAGATTAAACTTAAAATTCTTAAAGCGGAGTTTTGAAACCAAATTGGAATACACAAGTTCGTATATTTTTAAAGAGGCATTAAACGAAATGAAATATTTAGATGGAGCGATTATTAATGATTTTTTAACTTTAGAGGTATTAGAAGAAATGTCAGATATGTATTATTCCATAGGGGAAAAGGAATGGATACCATTTGAAGATACTTTAGAAACTTTAAATAAAATCTCAGAAGCTAATATTAAAACTGCAGTGTTGTCTAATACTAAACACCACAACATTATATTGAAACAGTTAAGAGATTACAATTTGCTCAATTATTTTGAGATAGTTGTTACATCAGCAGAATTTGGGAAAAGAAAACCAAATATTGAGATTTTTCAACATACTCTCGATAAATTAGGAGTTTCTAATTGTCCTGAAAACTGTGTGATGATAGGAGATGAAGCAGCAGACATGATTGGGGGAAAAAAAGCAAAATTAACTACTATTTTAATAAATAGAGAATTTAAATTCCCCTTCGAACAAGAAATAAAGAAAAAATATCAGCCAGATTATAAGATTGATAAAATTTCTGAATTGTTTAAATACATTCAAATATAATTCGTTTAGTTTTAAACATCAACTTCAATATTATTATCGTCCAGAAATTTAATAATCTCATTATATTGAGTATTGAGCGATTTTAACCTTAGTTTTTCAAATAGCGTTTTATTAAAATAATCTCCAATCTGCTTTTTGTAGAGTTTCATATTTTCAATGATTCGTTCCTGAAATTCAATGTATGCGGGAAAATAGAGATCTAAAAGAACTCGAAAGGATAAATCCTTGCTTGGACGAATAGCGTATGGGCCAAATTCTAAGTATTCCTTATTTTTCCACCACTCAAGGATATAGAATTCGCTTCCGTATTGCTCTCGGTAAAAATCTAAATTTGAGTATATCGGAGTACCGGGAAAATTTCGGTACAAATTATAATTTAAATTAACAAAATTGATTTTTTCTGACATCAACCTTATAAACTTAAGAGTTTCACTAAAAGTTTTCTTAGTTTCTCCGGGATGATTAATAATTAGATTTAAAACGCAAAACATTTCCAATTTTTCTGACGTTTCAATAACCTCATTGAACTTTTTTAAATATTGAGCGGGATTTTTAGTTTTATTCATAATCAATAACATTTCTTTGGAATAAGTCTCTAATCCATACATTAATGAGAAATTCCTTTCGTTTAGCAACGATAACACTTCTTTGTTTAAAATATCGAGTCTGCACTCGGTCCATACATGATAATCGGGATTTTTAGGGTACATCTCCAAGAATTTGAGTAGCCATTTTCTCCGAAATCCGAATAGTGGATCATACAATCCATACGACTTTACATTATTGTATGCTCCAAATTCTAACATCGCCTTGAATTCAGCTATTGCGCGGCTTGGTTTATAGCTTCTCCAAGTCTTATGAATTTTTCCGGCTTCTATTAAGTTTTTTTCCATGCAAAACGAGCAATTAAATGGACAACCTCTCGAGAGGGAGATACTAATTGTTTTATACAATTTATTGTATTTTTTAAACATATCAAAATTAATAATTGGAAGATAGCCCAATTGCTCAATAGGATTATTAGGATAAATTACTGGAGTGAGTCGCTTTAAAGCTCCATTTTTTAATATTTCAAGAAAAGATATTTCGCCCTCACCGATTATAATATAATCAATGAGAGACTCCGAAAAAACGAAATCGTTAGGCTGGGACGATACATGCGCACCCCCAACGATTATTGGTGTTTGTGGATAATTTATGTGAAAATATTTTGCTGTCAAAATTGAAGGAATATAGTGTTTTGAAGTGGGACAAGATAATCCAATAATAGAATTATTATTTAACTCAAAATCTATCGAAGAGAGTAATTGGTCCATTTGGTCGAAGAATTTATCTTCAGATTGAATCTGATAAGGATTGAAATTGTTTAACTTTTCTTCACAAGTAAAATCGAGTAAGTCAGATTTTATCGTTTTTATTCTACTATTTAAGAAATTCTCTATGTATAAAGGTCCAATTAAGATTTCTTCGCTCATTTGACCCTTTTTGAAAACAAAGGGATTTACAAACAGGACATTTATCGAATGCAATATATTATTTTTTAAGAATTTTCATTTAAAAGTAACGATAATTTATGGATATTTAACAAAAATCTCGAAAATCTTCAGATTTTAGGTATTTTTAAATACTTTCTCTCTAATTTCATTATAAGATGCAAAAAGAGGAGATTAGAACTCGGATTATCAATGACATTGCAGAGCATCGATTAGGTGCGGTTTTATACTTAAGGGCGTTTAATATTTTGTGTCATCCAAACCTTGATAATCCTATTTCTGAACATACTTTAATCGATATCCTAATTGACATGATAAAAGTTAAAGAGCTCGATGTAGTTATTCCCGATCCGTTTTTGATTAGATGGGAATTACAAACCTTGAATAATTTAAAATACTTAAAAGATGGCACTTACTACACAATGAAATTTCATTATATCGACGATATTCTTCTTAATAACGGCAAAAAAAATGAACCATTAATTGATACCCGCAATATTAAGGCAACCAATATTAAGATATTAGATTCAATTACTCTTAGAATCGAGAATATCCTTAAAAAATTTCCCGAAATGAGAGAGAAAATAATTCTAGTCTTACCGAATAACGAAAATCCGATAAAGCTTCATTTTATCGACAACTATCTCGAAAGAGATGAGTTAATTTCAAATAGTCTTGTTAATAATCCTACTTCTAAAGTTTCAATATTAAGGGATTCTTCCCTCGTAGAGCAAGAGGAAGCAGTTGATGTTATTAAAAAATATAGACGGAACTTTATGTGCGTATATATAACGCTCCTTGAAACAATCAAGAAGGAAATGACCTATCTTCAAAAATATAAATTTAAAATTGATAATTATATGGAGCTATTCTTCGATACATTAGATGCTTTTAAATCATATTCTATAATGTTTGCGGAGGAAGCTTGGACTGAGGATTCTATACAGGTCCAAAAACGAGTGACCATAAAAACTGGTCGATTATATTATTCGTCGATAACCTATAAAGAAGATCTATTTTTAATTGAAGGCTATCAGGAATACTGGGCACTTTTCAATAAGCAGGAGCACCCAAGATTAGAAGATTTTCTTTTAAAATCTGGTTATGACATGATGGGAGTCGATGATGAAACTAATTTAACAAGAGTGGGCAAGAAATTGATGTTAGAATTCTCCTTTACTACGATAGAGCAAATTTTTTTCCTGTGTAAATACATATTTATTGCAAATCTATTCCACTTGCTCTTTTTAATAAGGAATTTTTTTAAATCAGGCGAAGATTTTACAGAACTAAAAGAAAAGAAGGATAACCTCTCAGAAATTTTCCTTCCCATTTTACACTCCTTATTCAACATCGAAAAAGTTGAACCGCTAGACAGCATGACATTTGCCTTCCTTGACGCAAATAGCGAGGAATTAAACATTATATATAACAAATATCTTTTTTATAAAGCTCGCGATGTAGAGCAAAAATTAAGATTTTTCCAGAGCCTTTATCAACGAAAGGTGGATAGAGTATGATAAAATGGGAGTAGAGGGATTTGAACCCCCGAATTCCTGCTCCGCAAGCAG
>JAHQWX010000064.1 GCA_029856375.1 Promethearchaeia archaeon
AATTTTCATTTTTAGTTTTTTCAAGTAAATTCTCGTACAAATCTTCGAGATCTTTAACCCATTTGAATAAATCCATCTTATTTTCTTTTTTTTAATTATGAATTATTCGATGTATGATTTTAATTTTCTATATTTTTGTTCAGAAAGCCTAACCACATTTGGTAATATAATAAATTTAATTTCATATTCTTTTTTAATCAGTATCTCTAATATCTTATAAATAGTGATGTTGTCGATGTCGCCTATTTTAATATGAAATTTTTTAAAACAATATGTTAAATATATGTTTTCGAGTGAAATCATTAAATGCTTCTCATTAATACCGAATTTAGCAAAAATAGGTCGCAATTCTTTAGTTTTTATTAGATATCTTTGAAGCTCTTGGATAAGTTCGGCTTCATTTTCAAGAGATAACAAATAATTAATCTTGTTTTCGTTCAAAAATAAATAATTATCTAATAGAAATTGATTTAAAATCTTTATATCAATTTTGTTTTTTAATCCGCGGTAAATTACATTTAAATTGTAGATTTCGGACTTATAATTTATAAATAAATTAATCATTTCTTTTTCTCTTTTATTAAAAGAATAGTTTTTTTCAATCAAATTCTTATAATATAATTGATCTAAAAAAGATTCTAAGACATAAACTTCATTATTCTTCTTAAAGTAGAGTATCCCTTCACGAATAGCTTTATTATATTTTGATTCTTTCAGAAATAATTGGATTTCATCTAATGATGATAGTTTAAGCAAATCTTTTATAAATTGAGTGTTCTCCAAATATTCTTCAACCAAGAAATTAACATTTTTTGACTTTTCTTTAATATTTTGGTTTAAAATTGTACCTAGAATTATTTGTTTGATGTTATTTACTTCATATTTTAGTAAAAAATCTTTTAAAAAAGATCTCATTATTTGAGGCGAATAAATCATAATTTTACCAATTAACCTAAAATATTTATCGAAAAGGGCAGTCTCGATCTCATCTAGCGTATATTCTTTAATATCAATATTAGGGTAAAAAGGAGATATAAATTCAATGAGTTCTTCAAGAGAACCAATTTCTTTAATTTTCTGTAAATATACATCATCCATAACTAAAAGCTTTAAAAAACTCATCTTTATGTAAGTATAAGCAAAAGATGGAACAATAGTGCTCGTTTTTTGTCATCTCCTTAAAGCCCTTCAATAATTTAAGAATAAAATCAACATTTTTATATTGGTGGAGAAGGTATTTTTGTCCATAAGAGTATTGCTATTATGAGACCATATACTGCTAGCGCTTCACATAGAGCAACAACCAAAAAAGCCTTGAAAAAAGTTTCTTCTCGTTCTGAGAGTGCTGAAATTGCGGCTGTACCAACCGTTTTTAATGCCATTGCGCTGCCTAATACAGAAGCTGCGAGGGATATTGATGCAGCTATTGCTAAACTCGCGGCAGTTGCTGTATTATAATAATCAAATGAGGTATTTTCAGTTTGCGCAACTACAAAAGTTGTTAGCAAATTAACTGTTAGGAAGACGGTTGCAGCTAAAACAAATTGAAACATTAGAAGTAGCAAGTAAAATTTTTTCTTACCATTCATTTCAACCACGGTGTATTAAAAGATAATAATTTTAATATATAGGATATAACTCGTAAAATATAACCTTTGTTATTACGAAATGTTAGTTAATTATGTTTTATCCAGAAATCGAATTTTTTTCTGAAATTACTATGTGATTTTACAGCATTTTGAACTTTATCCATTTAATTATGGAACTCCATTTCTTTTTATTTAAAATATAGACCTACATCTATCTATATTATCTTTTTTAGTCTCTTTTTATTTATATTAACATTCCTAATAAAGAACATCGAAGCAAAAAGACAAATTAAATATCAATATTTTCTAGTAAATTTGATTATTTCATTCAAAATAATGAAATAGAATAAAAACTTTTTACCGAAAACAAAAAAATTTTATTCTCATGTTATATAAAATATATAAAGCATATTATTATTAAAGAAAAAATTGAAATGCTATATCAAGGTTTGTATAGAATTCTCTCACTTTATTTTACAGACGATTTAGAGATTTTTTTAAACAAAGCGGATAAATTTGTACAAAATCTTGTTGTAAATCATTTGTCTAATAATAATTTAAAAGAAAATGAATTAAAACAAACTATATCTTTACTAATTAACTCCATATCTTCTCAATTAAAACAATACTTTGATACTAGTCCATTAGAACAAAAATTCCAAGAAATAAAAATAAAATCGGATAATAGCGAAAATTTAAACACATCTCAAAAAATATTTATTAACAAGATAATTCCGATTCTAAATGAAACTATACTTGATGAAATAATTTTCTATCTTGGCGGAATTAACGGTTCCGTTATAATCGAGACGCTAGAAAAATCAAAGGTTTTATCTTTAGATATGATTATTAAATTAAACAAACTAAAAGATGATCTCTCTAATTATAATAAACTTGAAAATTTTCAAAAATACATAAGAATTACCGAAAGCGTATGCAATAAAGTCTGTAATAACAAAATAGATATTGAAAACTTAGAGGACCTTCATGATTTATCGCTCAGAGTTCAAATTAACTATCTAATTTATCGTATTATCGATTTCTTTAAACTTCAAAACAGATTTGATTTTTCTCATATTAAGAAATTCCTTAAAGATAATATTGACAAATGGTTGATAAGAACCCCAGTTGTCACTTTAACCAATCCCGAGATATATTATTGTGGGATCTATTTAGCAAATGAATTAGAGGTCGATATAGATAAAAAAAAAGTAAATGATTTTTTAAACACGGTCGCTAAATCCATTGTTGAAGAAACTTATACTCCCTTAATTGAAGAAACCGACGAAGTCTATTATTTATTAAAGGCACACGACGTAATGAAAAAAGAGGTGCAACCCGATATGATTCAGAAATTAATCAAAGAAGAAGAATTATTTTACGATGTTGATAATTTGAAACTAATGGAAACTAGTAAGCTTGCGGTTATTTTGAAAATCTTTTCTCTATTAAAAATACCTGATAAACTTGAAATCGATCATATCGAAACAATTTTAAAAGTAATTAAAGAAAGAGAGAATTCCAACGGAGTTAAACAATATCCAAATGGTGTAATATCTTCGGAAGCGACATACTATACTTTTTTTACATATTATATGAGAGGTCTTTTAAAGGATTTAGAAAATACCAACTATGTTGGTAGTATAATTGAGAAAATATATACTAACCTTACTTTTATTGAGTTTTCAGAGGACATTAACTTTGATTTGATTTCAGAATTATTTTATTCCTGTGAATCGTTGAAACTGCTTAATTGTATTGAAACTAAAGAAACCCTAACTCAATTGTCAAATTTTTTATTTCCTGAATATGTAACAGAGAAAATTAAGAATCTTAATTCAATACCGAAAGAGAACATAAGATTTCGATATTATCGAATCGAAAAAATTACGGGGCATACAATTGAAATAATATGATTGAGAAGGGGTTGTAAGAAAAACTTCTAAGATTCATTATTTTTAATTCTTATATTAATTTTCTGTTGGATAAATTATATTCTTTTTAATTTTTCCTCGTGAAGTTTCCTAACCTCGTCGGTGATTTGTTCGTACTTTTCCTTTGTTATAGGGAATCTAAGCATTGATAAAATTCCAATCCCCAAAAAGACCGAAGGAAAAACAAACATTAAGATTCGAAGCCCCAAAATTGTTTCTTGGGTTGTTCCTACGGGATCGAAAATTTCCCACCCGACGCTGTTAAAAACCAACGCAATAGATATAAAAACAGCGACATTGCTAAGTTTGACCATGAATCCATTTATACCGTAAAATCCAGCTTCCCTTCTGATTCCAGTCTTTAACTCGTCTTCGTCAATAATAGCTGACATCGCAACATCCCTGACGATTAGCGCGCCAGATAACCCGATACCTAAAATTGCAAAACTGATAAACCCTAAGATTGGGTCAGATATAAACATAAAAGGAATTAATGTTATAATAAAGCTAGCTAACGCTAGAAGGAATGCTTTTTTCGCCCCTAATTTTCCTACAATAAATCGCCACAGAAACACAAAAAATGCCGCTGAAATAAAACCGGTGGCGAGCAACAACGAAAGTACGAGTGAATCATCAACACCTAAAACGAAATCACCGTAAAGAGGAATAATGGTGGGAAGTAAGTCAAACGCATACCAGAATGCAAAGACTCCCAAGATATATGGTCTAAAAGACTTATTTTTTAACGAATATTTTAGCGAATTTATGAAAGATGGAGCGCTTTCTGGGTCTCGTGAGAATTCAATTCTCTCTTTTATTCCATATTTAATGAAAATAATGCCAGAGATTAAGCAAATAATTGAAATAACGATTCCAGTAATCATGAACTCCGAATAATATTGAGGATCGTCGTACTTGGGAATAAAAACGCTTGGCAAGATGAATGCGATTAGAAGAGACATGATTTGAAAAAACTGAATAGATGTATTTGCTTTTCTTCTCTGTTCTAGATCCCTGAACATTTCGGGAAACAATGATGTCTGGTTTAACGAATACATTGTATAGAAAAACTCCCATATTATGATAATTGCTAAAAAATATATCGCTGTTGAGGCGTCCGCTGGAATCGGAGGAGTCCATAGTAATATATTAACGATTAACAGAGGGAAAAGGCCTGCAATTATGTACGGCTTTCTACGACCCCATTTTGTGCTCGTTTTATCAGATATTGCTCCCAAAAAGGGGTCGTTAAACGCGTTCCAAATAGACCAAATAATAAATATAACTGTAATCGTATTAACATCTAATTGGACAACGGAATAATAAAATGTAAAGATTAAAAATGTAAAGAACTGAAAAAAAATGACGTCTGTAAAACCAGCTAAACTATATGTTATCACTTTTTTAGTAGAATATTCTGCTTCATTTACTCCCTTTTTTTCGGTCATAATAGAGTATTAATTGAGGTTGTTTATGAAGATTTACTTCTTAATTAGAAATTCAAAAAAAACAATTCTAGAGTATGGAGACACAAGAAAGAATTTAGAGAAATAATACAAAACTTTATTTTATTTTGTTTTCGAATTAAAATAATAATGACTGAACTTATTTTTACAGTAATTATACCGGGTTTAATTCTTAGTTTTGGATTTTTTATTATAGAATTTTTAAACGAAAAATATTTTTATCATTATTTAGGGGGTAAAACGAACGATATACACGCATCGTTGGTTGCGGGCGTATCAGTCTCGTATGTTTTTTTGATATTATTGCCGGAAATCGTATTTTCACTGCACGATCCGCTATTAGAGATATTTCCATTTGCGTTCATTTTGATTGGTTTTTCTTTTATTCATTTGAGCGAAAAGTTAATATTACAAAGAGTCGATCTAAAAACCCAGATTCGGCTTCGAGAAATTTTAAAGAAAGAAGAAATTTTGGACACTGTTGAGGAATCGATGGAAGATCTATTAATGAAGGAATTGAAAAAACAACAAACTGACATAGCCGCATTAAAATGCATCGTGGAAGTTGTGGAAGGTCTCGATAAAAAAGAGTTCGAACTTAAAGCAGAGGAAAAAAAATTATTCTCAGTCGTTAAGGAACATCTTGGTGAAGATTTAGACGCGCTCCACATTGCAACTAATTACTTTTATCACATTCTCATTGGATTGATACTTTTTGAACTTTTAACAGTAGATTTTATCTACGCTCTGCTTTTTTACATTGTTGCATTTATGAAAATGACCATTTCCAATCCCTCAAATAGACATGTAAAGTTCTTGATATTTGAATTTCACACCAAATTCGAAGGAACTACATTGCAAAAAATTATAATTACATCTTCTGCTGTGGTTGGATTCGTTTTGGGATGTATTCTTGATTTGTTTTTCCCTTTATCCCTTGAAATCATTTACATTTTATTAGCTTTTATCGCTGGTGTCGTCCTTTATACAACGGTAAGAGAAGTAATTCCAGAGGGCGAGAGAGGAAGACCATTTTATTTTTTCATTGCATTAATTATTTCAATTATAGCCTTCCTTCTTATTGATTTCTTAAAAGGATGAAATGATTTCGAATAAGAAAAATCTATAAATTAGTATGAAAAATGTCATATTCTTCCCTATTTTTTTCATATTATACGAAATAATAACAGACTTTAAATATCTCTCAGACCATCATTATTATAATAAAACTTCTAAACAGATTGATGAAAATGAAAATCGTTAAGAAAGAGAAGAGAGCCACTACAGGATGTAAATGCGGTGGAGATTGCTACTCCGATAGTTGCAAGTGTGGTGGCGACTGTTATTCAAGCGCCTGTAAATGCGGTGGCGACTGCTAAAAAATATAATAACTTTTTATTTTTTTTTCTATTCTAATTAATAACCTACAGATTATTTTGGGAATTTTTTTGCCTATTAATCCAAACGCATATCCATACATCTTTAAACACATAGCTGTAAGACGATACAACTCGATTGAAGTGTTTGATTTTAAGGAAGACGAATCGTACGAGATAGATCAAGAGGCGTATTCTGTTTTAAAATTGATTAATAGTGTCTTTACGAATAGCGAAATTATTAATTCTTTTCCGATAGAAAAGCAAGGTGAAGTTCAAGAAGCGCTCGAACAATACTATGAATTAAATATTATTGGATTTAGCGACAAAAAATTATCTCTAAATCAATCTGATACTTACAAAGTATGCAATATACCTGAAAAAAATCCATTTGAGCAGCCATATTTGAGGACTTTAATGGTAAATATTACGGAAAAATGCAATCTAAGATGCGACCATTGCTATATTACCGACAAACACCAAACAGATTTTCCCTTGGATAAGTTAAAGTCAATTTTTGAAGAGTTTTATAGACTCCAGGGTTTGAAATTAGTGTTAACGGGTGGTGAACCATTTCTCTACTCTGACTTTAAGGAATTATTGGAATATCTTAGAAATGTACCTTTACAAAAAATAATCTTGTCTAACGGCGTTTTAGTTGAAGAAAATTTGGATCTATTGGATTTAATAAAGGATAATATATATGAATTTTACATAAGCGTTGACGGCTTGGAAGAAACGCACAACGAGATAAGAAGAGCCAACTGTTTTCAGAAAACGATTGATGGCATTAAAATTTTAATAGAAAATGGCCTTAAGGTCTCTATTAATACCATGCTTCACAAATTAAATTTAACAGAATTTCCAAAATTAGAGGAGTTCGTAAGATCTTTAGGCTTAATTTCGAGTTGGGTTATTGATATACCTACATTCGACGATTCGATTCCAAAAGAAGTAAAGGAGAAATATTATGTTACTCCTAAAGAAGCAAAATCAGTTTTTGGGAAATTTGGATGGGGTTCTGGTTTTGAATTTGAAGCGGGAAACTTCGCTTGTGGTCCCGGGATAATGGCGCTAGATGTAACTGGCGTCGTAACTAAATGCGGTTTTTTTACGGAACAAAATGTTGGTTATGTTTTCGAGTTAGGTCTTAAAAATAGCTGGGAATTGGTTCAAAAAAACCTTAATTGGTGCTTAGAAGACTTAAAATGTGAAGAGTTAGGCTGTGAATATCTTCAGACTTGCCGTGGAGGTTGCAGGTACAGAGCGTTTATAAATACTGGAGATATATTAGGCGCAGATCAATATAGATGCGTTCAATTTGATAAAAAATTCTGAAGGTTAAGATAAAATGACCAATAAAAAACACACAATAGTGCGAAAAGAAGAAGATATATCGCCTTTGGATCGGCAAATAATAAATATAATGTGTCATAAATGCCCTTTTTATGCAGAAAATCAAGAATATTGGGAGAGAGAGTACGAATGTGGCGCGTATAAATTGGTGCGGCAGATGATCATCGAGAAATTATTTCGTACCATAGAAATCGAAGATATTTTAATTAATAAAATGAATAAGGTTGATAAGGTGTAAGTTTGTGAGTAAAAAAAAAGAAATCCTCAAGGAAAAAATACGGTCGGAAGAAGAACTAACTCCAATAGATCGCAAAGTCATTGATCATGTATGCCACAAGTGCAATTTTTATCACGAAGACCAAGAATATTACGAGGAAGAGTACGAATGCGTTGCGTACGAATTAATTCGATACATGTTAAGGAACAAACTAATTAGTACTGAAAAAATAGACGATTTATTTACGCAGATAAGGCACCATCTGTCGGCAGCAGCGGAAAGTGACCAGATAAATGCTGATGAGCTGAACGAGCTGGTCAACCAAATCGAATACTGGGTTGACTCTCTGGTTGTTGACTCTTTGAAACT